>PLYK01000073.1:0-2932 GCA_003151775.1 Geobacter sp.
TTCCCCCCTTTTTTAATGCTAATTCCAAATCAAGGCGCTATCTGCGTTGGCTCGTCTTCGGCTCCTCAACGTACCACGCAGTACGCCTTCGTCGTCTCAATCCTCGCCGCCTTGATTTCATCCTTGATTTGAAATCGGTATAACCTCTCTAATAACCTGTATATTTTTTCATTATTCTTTTTTCAGGCCAATCATGTCAAGACAATTTCTTTTGCGCCCGATCAAAGCCGTTTCCCGGCTGAAAACTAACGGCTTCAATCTGAAAGGAAGGTTTCCCGTCCCGGCAGGGAATTCCGGAAATTGCACTGAGGAGGGTCAGATTTAGATGTTACATGGAACCAGATCAGTTCGACTTACGGTCGAGGCTTCTGTACTGGATCGCCTCGGCAATGTGCTCATCAAGGATATGCTCGCTCCCGCCCAGGTCGGCGATGGTCCGGGCGACCTTCAGGATGCGGTTGTAGGTGCGGGCCGAGAAACCGAGACGGTCGGTGACCAGTTCCATCATGCGATTGCCGGCGGCATCCAGTTCACAGTATTTCTTGATGAAGCGGGGCGGCATCTGGGCGTTGCAGTGGATCTTCGTGCCGCGGTAACGCTCAAGCTGCAACCGGCGGGAGTTCTCCACGCGGCGGGCGATCTCCAGGGAACTCTCCGCCTCGCCCCGGTCGGACAGGTCGCGGTAGGTGACCGCCGGCACCTCGATGTGGATATCGATCCGGTCCAGAAGCGGGCCGGAGATGCGCGAGCGGTAGCGGTGAATGCCGATGGGGCTACAGACACAGGGGTGGACGGGATCGGCAAGATAGCCGCAGGGACAAGGGTTCATGGCCGCCACCAGCATCATTCGCGCGGGATAGGTCAGGGTCAGAAGCGAGCGCGAGATGGTGACGCGGCCATCCTCCAGCGGCTGGCGCAGCACCTCCAGGACGTGCTTCTTGAATTCGGGCAATTCGTCCAGGAAGAGGACGCCGTTATGGGCCAGGGAGACCTCGCCCGGCTTCGGCGTCGTGCCCCCACCTATCAGCCCCACGTCGGAAATGGTGTGATGGGGATTGCGGAACGGCCTTACGGCCATGAGCGCCCGGCCGTTTTCCAAAAGGCCGCTGATGCTGAAGACCTTGGTCGTTTCGATGGCCTCTTCAAAAGACATGCGCGGCAGGATGGTCGGTATGCGCCGGGCCAGCATGGTCTTGCCGGAACCGGGAGGGCCGATCATGAGGATGTTGTGCCCGCCGCTGGCAGCCACCTCCATGGCCCGTTTGGCATGCTCCTGCCCCTTGACCTCGCTGAAGTCCTCGCCGTAGTCGCAGCCGCTGCTGAAGAGTTCCTGCAGATCGACCCGGAAAGGATCGATGCCCTCGCGGCCGCTCAAATATTCCACCACCTGTGAAAGGCTGGTGGCGCCGATGATGTCGATTCCTTCCACCACCGCGGCTTCAGGCGCGTTCTCTGCCGGCAGGATGATGCCCAAAAGCCCTGCCCGCTTGGCGGCGACGGCTATGGAGAGCGCCCCCCGTACCGCCTTGAGGCCGCCGTCCAGGGAGAGTTCGCCCACCAGGATGTAGTTCCGCAGGCGGGTCTCCTTGAGCACGCCGGTAGCGGCCAGAATGCCGATGGAGATGGGGAGGTCGAAGGCCGCCCCCTCCTTCTTGATATCGGCCGGCGCCAGGTTGGCGGTAATGCGCCGGGCAGGGAAGTCATAGCCCGAGTTCTTCAGGGCCGCCTTGACCCGGTCCTTGCTCTCCTTGACAGCGCCGTCGGGGAGCCCGACCGTGGCAAAGGAGGGGAGGCCGGGGGCGAGATCCACCTCCACGTCCACCAGGATGGCGTCGATTCCGATCAGGGCGCTGCTGAAGACTTTGGCAAGCATGGGTTAAGAATATCCCCCTTCTGTGCGGGTTCCGGAAACCAAAAACCCGCATGGCGTCTTCTTATTCCGAGTTGCAATCAAGATGACATTTTGAAGACCTTTGAGGTTTTGAAAACCTCAAAGGTCTGGCCTGAAATATGTGCCGTCTTGAATGCAAAGCGAATTACTGTTGGATCGTCAATGATCCCGGCACTATCTGCCAGTACGATATGAGCGAGTTCCAGTAGTTAGTAGTGGTTATCGGATAGCCTAAGACGGCGTTTGGCAGATTGCCGGAGACGGTTGTCGGCAAGGAGCCGGAAAATAGTGCAACCGTTTGCCCGCCAGGTCCAGTGTATGGTATCGGAACCTGAGACGCGTTGGTACTGTAGATAACACTTCCGGTGTTGGATATGGCCTGCAGGGTAAAGACCACGTTAATAGTATTACCCGAGACACCGCTCGTATTAGTCGAGTCAAAGCTTGTAGTGGCGTTTATCGAATAATGTACAACTTTGTTGGCAGCGCTCAGCGATGCCGCGATATTGGAAATCGTGACGGTGTCCCCGTTTGCATCGGTGGCCGTAACGGTGCCGCCGGTACTGCTCGCGACCGTGGTGAAGGTCGTGGTAAAGCCACCCACCGTGATCGTTGTAATGCGCGTCGCGCCCGCAAGGCTGGATGTTGTCTGCTGCAACTGCAGGGTATTCCCAGGATAGAGCAGGTCGCTGGTCGATCCGGCGGTGAAGGCTCCGCCGTTGATCGAATATTGCGAGTATGTTGCGCTGCTGAGATTGGCGAAGGCAATGGGGGCGCCAAACTGGTTCCCTTTGATGGTAACCACGTTCGATTGTATGTTGGTGCTGAGGGGAACGCCGGTTTGGGTAGCAAAGGAAAAACCCGACGGTTCCGTGAGGTTGCCGCATCCGGCAACCATAATCACCACCGCCGGTATCAACGTCTTGCAGATATCGAATTTCATGCGCATCTCTCCTATTCTTCACCTACGGGGTTTCCATTTCCATCGTTCCCACGCTCCGGCGTTGAAACCTGGGGTTTGGACTTTTGCTCCCCCGCCCC
>PLYK01000073.1:2943-7822 GCA_003151775.1 Geobacter sp.
ACTTTTTAGAACCTTTGAAAATGCCTCCCCCCAGCGGGGGGAGGCTGGGAGGGGGCTCAGTTGAATTTACAGCCCCCTCCCTAACCCTCCCCCGCTGGAGGAGGGGACTATATGCGTAACTTCAAGTGTTCCAAGGTACTAATCCTGCGTCAACATGATAAAGCCCATCTGCCTGCCGGTATCCCCGTTATCCCTGCGATAGGAGAAGAACAGGTCCTTCCGGCAGCAGACGCACATGTCGGAGACCTGTATCGCAGAGGCCGGCACGCCGGCGGACAGCAGCAGATCCCGGTTGGCGGCGGCCATGTCGAGCCGCCATTTTCCCTCGTCCCGTGCTTCGGCAAACGAATCCCAGGGAATCCCGTTCTGGAGAAAGGCCTGCCTGACCGGGGCATCGACCTCGTAACAGCACTTGCCGATGCCGGGGCCGATGGCTGCCTGCAACTCCCCGGGGTCGCTGCCGAAGAGCGACTTCATCCCGGCCACGGTTTTGGCTGCCAGCTTGGCGGCGGTTCCCTGCCAGCCGGCATGGACTGCGGCGACAACTCCCTTCACGGAGTCGCAGAGCAGGATCGGCACGCAGTCCGCCACGCAGATGCCGATCATGACGCCGGGCTGATTGGTTATGACGGCGTCGCTCTCCACGCTGGAGAAATGATCGTACTCCTCGTTGGGTTCGTCGATAACCAGGATATCGCTGCCATGCACCTGCCGCACGCTGACCAGGGCCTCCTGATTGACGCCGAAAGCGCGCGTCAGGATGCTGCGGTTGCCCTCAACATTGGAAGGCTGGTCCAGGGTGTTCATCCCCAGGTTGAGCGAGTTGTAAGGGGGACGCGACACCCCTTCGCGCCTAGTGGTAAAGCCCTGGACGGACCGGCCCGAACCATCGAAATCAACGGCCAGGTAATGGATGCGTCCCGAGCGCTTCATCTGCATGTATTTACCCCTGTTGAGAGTTGAAAGTTGAGTGTTGAAAGTTAGCGACCTACGCCTTTCAACCTTCAACTCTCAACTCTCAACATTTTTTTTATTTTGCCTTCTCGCCGGCTTTACGCTTTAATACCGTCACGCTGGCGATGGCGCCGCACGTAAACGGTTATCACAATGATGCTGAACAGAATGACCCAGGCCAGCGCCTTGTGGGAATACTGCACGATCAACTGTTGGTTCTCACCGATGCAATAGCCGATGCCGGCCAGTATGCTGCACCAGATGCCCGCCCCGGCCAGGGTGTAGAACGAGAATCTGAGGTGGCCCATGCCGGACAATCCGGCAGGAATGGAAATCAGGTGCCGAACCACCGGCAACAGCCGGCCGAGAAAGGTCGATATCTCGCCGTGCTGTAAAAAGAACCGCTCCACCTTTTCAAACTTCTCCGGTGGAATCAGGACGTATTTGCCATACCTCATGATCAGTGGTCTCCCCAGGTAATGGGAGGCCAGGTAATTTGCGTACGCGCCCGCAAGGCTTCCCAGGGCGCCGCACAAAATGGCGACGCCCAGGTTCATGTCCCCCTGGAAGGCCAGATAGCCGGCCGGCGGCATGACCAATTCGCTCGGCACCGGAATCACCGAACTTTCCATAGCCATCAGCAGGAAGATGCCGGGGTAGCCCATGGCGCCGATGGTATGGAGAAGCCACTGGATAACAGCATGCATGAAAGAACTCCGTTTCTGAACCGGGTAACACTGCTGATTTCCGTTTAAAGAATTTATATTACTCTTTTATGATGATTCGGGCAACAGCAGATGCACCTATCGCCCGCGTAGCCCAGGAAAAAGCGAACATGAACATTCTCGACCGACTGAAAACCGAGATCCTTGCCGGAGACGGGGCCATCGGCACCATGCTCTACGCCAGGGGGATCGGGCTCGACAGCAACTTCGAACACCTGAACCTCGTACGCCCGGCGCTGGTTCTCGAACTGGCGCGGGAATACGCCGCCGCAGGGGCCCAGGTGATTGAAACCAATACCTTTGGCGCCAACTATACCAAACTGGCCGCCATCGGATTGGGCCACAAGGTCGGCGAGATCAACCGGGCCGGGGCTCGTATCGCCCGCGAGGCGGCCGGGGGGAGCGCCATCCTGGTGGCCGGATCGGTGGGGCCCCTGGTGCGCATGAAGGGCGAAGAGCAGGAGTTGACCGCCGGCGTCATGGAAGACCATTTCCGGGCCCAGTGCACCTCCCTGGCCGAGGGAGGCGTGGACCTGCTCCTGCTGGAAACCTTCGCCTCGCTGGAGCAGTTGCTCGCCGCAGTGCGGGCGGCCCGGGAAACCTGCCTGCCGGTCTGCGCCTCAATGGCCTTCCTGGAGGGGGGGCACAGCGGGGACGGCACAACGGTGGAGGCCTTCTGCGCCGCCGCGGAGGCGGCCGGGACCGATATGCTCGGCGCCAACTGCGGCGCCGGCCCCCTGGAACTGGTCAAGGTAGTGCGCCGGCTGGCGGCCCTGACCGCAAAGCCGATCTCCGCCTATGCCAACAGCGGTTTCCCCGAGTACCACGACGGGCGCTACATCTACCGCGCCACCCCCGATTATTTCGCCGCCATGGCGGAAGAGATGGCCGCTGCCGGGGCCAACCTGATCGGCGGCTGCTGCGGGACCACGCCGGAACACATCGCCTCCCTCGCGCACTCCCTGGCGGGAAGGCGTCCCGCCCCGCGCACCCCCGTCTCATCCCGTGCGGCGCCAGGAACGAAGGCAAGCGCCCGTCGCGGCGGGGTCTCGTTCCTGGACGAGTGGGGAAGCCGCAAGGTCATCACCGTTGAGCTTGATCCGCCCAAGGGGATGGACTGCCGCCGGATCGTAGAGAACAGCCGGCGCTTGAAAGAGGCGGGAGCCGATGCCGTCAATCTGGCCGAAAATCCCCTGGCCCGCCCCCGCATGGGGAACATCGCCCTGGGCAGCGTTATCCGGCAGGAGGCCGGCATCGAGGTCATCATTCACGTCACCGGCCGGGACCGCAACCTGATTGGCATGCAGTCCGACTTGATGGGCGCCAGCCTGCTGGGCTTGCGCACCATCCTGGCGGTGACCGGCGATCCGGCCGCCATGGGCGACCATGCGGGGGCCACCTCGGTCTTCGACCTGCACTCCTTCACCCTGATCAAGCTTTTGTCCGACATGAACCGCGGGGTGAACGCCATCGGCAATTCCATAGGCAGCGGAACCGGTTTCACCATCGGGGCGGCCTTTAATCCCAATACGAAAAACATGGCGGTTCAGGCCGGGCGGTTGCGCAAGAAGGTGGCCAACGGCGCCCGCTTTGCCCAGACCCAGCCGGTCTATGACCCGGCCCTCTTCCTGGATGCGCTCGAACAGACCCGCGATTGCGGCATCCCGCTCTTGCCGGGGATCATGCCACTGGTCAGCGAACGTAACGCCGAGTACCTGCACAACGAGGTGCCGGGCATCACCGTGCCGGACGCGATCCGCGCCCGCATGAAGGGTTTGGAGAAGGAGGCCGGGGCGCGGGAAGGACTGGCCATTGCCAAAGAGTTCATCGATGCCACCTTCACTGCCGCCGGAGGCTACTACCTGATTCCTCCCTTCGGAAAATGTGAACTGGCCCTGGAGTTGATCGATTATATCCACGCACGCGAAAGGGAACAACGATGACACAAACGCTCAAGATGGGGCTGCTCCTGCTCTGCTGCCTGATGACGGCGGCCTGCAGCGTATCGAATTCGACCATCCGCGAGGAGTTCAAGGAGAGCATGAAGGCCTACAACAAGATGCTGCGCTGGCGTGAAATCGAGAGCGCCGGCATGATCTACCTGGAACCGGAACGGCGCGATGAGTTCATGAAAGCCGCCGCAGACATCAAAAAGCGGGAGGTCGCCATCACCGATTTCCGCATCCTGACTTCCGAATGCCTCCCGGACAAGGGGACCGGCGAGGTCATGGCCGAGTTCGACTACTACATCCTCCCCTCCAACCGCATCAAGACCCAGAACTACCACCAGGACTGGGTCTATCGCGACATCGACGAACATAAGAGCTGGAAGCTGAAGAGCGGCCTGCCGCCCTTTGAATGAGAAACGATTTTATACCGATTTCAAATCAAGGATGAAATCAAGGCGGCGAGGATTGAGGCGACGAAGGCGTACAGTTTTCGTACGTTGAGGAGCAAAAAGACGAGCCAACGAAGATNNCGCCTTGATTTGGAATTGGTATTAGCTGTTGTACCCCGGTGATGCCATGGGACGTCTTGCCGAACAGATAACCTCCTTCTGCGCCTACCTTGAGACGGAACGCAACGTTTCGCCCCATACCCTGGCTGCCTATCGCCGCGACCTGCAGCAGTTGGCGCTCTTTGCCTCCAAGGAACTGGGCGGGGATGTCTCCGCCGGAGAGGTGGATCATCTGCTGCTGCGGCGCTACCTGGCCCTGCTCGGCAAAACGTGCGGGAAGAGCTCCATCGGCCGGAAGCTGGCNNCCCAAGAAGGAACAGCGCCTGCCGTTTCACCTGGATATCGATCAGGCCACCGTTCTGATGGAGGCCCCCACGGCGGAGGAGAAGCATGTCCTCCGGGACCGGGCCGTCCTGGAGCTGCTCTATTCCAGCGGTTTGCGCGTTTCCGAGCTGACCGGCCTGGATATCGGCGATCTCGACCTGTCCGGCGGCATGGTGCGGGTGATGGGCAAGGGGGGCAAGGAGCGCATCGTGCCGGTGGGGAGCCGGGCCATCCTGGCCGTCCGGAAGTATCTGGTCCAGCGCGGGGAGCTGGCCGGAAGCGGGGCGCTCTTCCTCAATACCCGCGGCTGGCGCATCAACCGCCGCAGCGTGGCGCGCATCGTGGATGTCCACGTTTTGCGGGTTGCAGCCTTCAAGCACATCTCGCCCCACACCCTGCGGCACACCTTCGCCACCCA
>PLYK01000012.1 GCA_003151775.1 Geobacter sp.
ACGATGGCGTCGTCCACCACCAGGCCGACCGAGAGCACCACCGCCAGGAGGGTCAGCAGGTTGATGGTAAAGCCGAAGGCCTGCATCAGGAATACCGCGCCGATCAGTGAGACCGGGATGGCCACCACCGGTATTAATACCGAGCGGAAGGAGCCCAGGAAGAGGAAGATCACCACCATCACGATTATCAGGGTATCACCCAGGGTCTTCAAGACCTCGCGGATGGCGGTGTTGATGTAATCGGTGGCGTCGTAGGCCACGCGGGCCTGCATGCCGCTGGGCAGGTCGCGCTGGATGGCAGCCATCTCGGCCTGCACCTTTTTGATGACGTCGATTGAGTTGGCGTTGGGCAGGGGCCAGATGCCTATGAATACGGCGGTTTGTCCGGAGAAGTGCACCTCGGAGTCGTAATCCTCGGCCCCGAGCGTCACGTCGGCGATGTCCGAGATTCGCACGATGGCGCCGTTCTGCTCGCGCACTGCCAGGCGTTTGAATTCGTCCACAGTGTTGAGATTGGTGTCGGCGGTCAGGTTGACCTGGATCAACGACCCTTTGCTGTGTCCCAGGGCCGAAAGGAAGTTGTTGGCCGTCAGTGCCTGGCGAACCTGGGCCGGGGTGATGTTGAGCGCCGCCATCCGTTCAGGCTTCAACCAGATGCGCATGGCAAAGGTGCGTCCGCCCAGGATGTCGGCCCGCTGGACACCGGCGATGGCCGACAGGCGCGGCTGGACGACGCGCACCAGGTAGTCGGTGATCTCGTTCTGTTTGAGGATGTCGGAAGAGAAGCTCAGGTAAGCCGAAGCAAACTGGCTGTCGGCCGACTCGATGTTGATCACCGGCACCTCCGCCTCCGGAGGCAGGTCGCGGCGCACCTGGTCCACCTTGGAACTGATCTCGGCCAAGGCCTTGGTGGAATCATAGTTGATCTTGAGGCGCACCGTGATGGTGGAGAGCCCCAGGGCGCTCTGGGATTGCATGTATTCGATGCCGTCGGCTGCGGCGATGGCCCGCTCCAGGGGGGTGGTTATGAAGCCGCGCACCAATTCGGCGCTGGCGCCGATATAGACGGTGGAGACGGTTATCGACGCATTCTCGCTGTGCGGATACTGGCGCACGTTGAGGGTGCGGATGGCCTGCAGACCGGCGATGACGATCACCAGGTTGACCACCATGGCCAGGACGGGCCGGCGGATGAAGAGGTCGGTGATTTTCATCGTCAGTTATTCTCCGGCTTGGGCGACTGCTGGAAGGGGGGGGCGAGCTTGTTGTCGATGACCGCCGACTGGCCGTTGCGCAGTTTGAAAACACCCGTGGTGACGATCGATTCCCCTTCCTTGAGTCCGCTGGCGACGGCGACGAAATCGCCCCGTTTGTCACCGAGGCGCACGAACTGCTGGCGCAGCGCCATCCCCTTCTTCCCTTCCTTCTGTGCCTCGATGACGAAGACCGAGTCTCCATAGGGGGCGTAGAGCACCGCCGTGGCCGGGATGGCCAGAACCTTCGGGCGCGCGGGCAGGCCGACCGCCACGTTGACGAACATGCCGGGCCGCAGCTTCTCGGCGCGGTTTTTCACGGTGGCCTGAAGCTTGATGGTGCGGGTATCGCTGTCCACCAGCGGATTTATGGCGGTGATGCGCCCCTCGACCGTCTCGCCCGGCAGGGCGTCGCACGTCACACGCACCGGCAGGCCGGAATGCATCTGGGCCATCTGCTGCTGGGGCAGGGTGAAATCGACGAAGATCGGGCTGAGTGTCTGCAGGGTAACGATGGGGTCCCCCTCGCGAAGTATCTGGCCGAGGTTGATTTGGCGGATGCCGAGGCGCCCGGTGAAGGGGGCGTGGATGCTCTTCTTGTCGATGGTGGCCCGGATGTTGTTGACTTGGGCCACCGCCAGGTCGTAGGCGGCCGCGGCCTTGTCGTAGTCGGACTGGGAGATGATCTTCTCGGCCACCATCTTGTCGTCACGCGCCAGTTCGGTGCGGGCCAGTTTCACCTGCGCCATCAGGCCGGGGAGTTGGGCCTCTTCCGAGGAGGTGTCCTGCCGCACCAGCAGATCACCCTTCTGCACCGTCGCGCCCGGCTCGAATCCGATCTTCACGACCTTGCCGACCAACTCGGCTGACACGGTAACCCCCTGTACAGCCGTCAGCGTGCCGACCGCGGTCAGGCCGGTTGTCCATGATTCGGCCTTGACCCGGGTCGCTGTCACCGTCTCGGGCGGTGGGACGAACTTCTTGCCCTGACTGATCATGGCGCCGATCTGCATGGCCTTGACGCCGGCGAGGATGGCGATGACGGCAACAAGGCCGAGTATGGACAAAATGATGCGTTTTTTCATGGTTGGACGTCTCCGTTCACGTTAGGAGCTAGCAACAATAACTTATTATTGCTAGCCTCCTTATCTGGTACTGCCGTTTCCGGGAGCGTATTCCGTTTTCCGGTCCCACCACCCGCCTCCCAGGGCCTGGAAGAGTGCCGCGCTGTCGGCAAAACGCGCGGCTCGCGCTTGAACCAGACTGAGGAGCGCCTGCTGGTGCTGACGCTCGGCGTTGAGCAGGGACAGGTAGCTTACCGCACCGAGCGTGAACTGCCGTTGCGTCAGCTCAAGTGAATCGCGAGCGCTCCTTTCGGCCTCTGCCTGCGCCTTGAGCGCCGCTGCATCCGATTCGAGCGCCTGCAGCACATCAGCCACGTTCTGGAAGCCCAGAAGCACTGTTTCGCGATATTGGGCCGATGCTTGGTCAAAGGCGGCAATGGCGGCGCGGCGTTTGGCGGTCAGTTCGCCGCCATGAAAGAGCGGCTGGGTGAGGCCTGCGCCCAGGCTCCAGATAAAGGTCCCCGGTGTGAACAGGTCCTGCGCCCTGGTCGCCTGCGATCCCATATTGCCGTTGAGGGTGACCTGCGGGTAGAGGTTGGCCGTGGCCACGCCGACCTGGGCGCCGGCCGCGTGCAAAAGCTCCTCCGAGGCGCGTATGTCGGGACGCCGGCGCACCAGGGAGGAGGGGAGACTGAGGGGGAGTTCCCCCGGAAGATTCAGCTTCTCCAGGTCGAACTCGGGCAGCGCCGCCTCGCTCGGGATTTTGCCGGTATATACCGCCAGCAGGTTGCGGGTCTGGGCCAACTCCTTCTCCAGCGGGGGAAGGCCGGTCCGGCTCTGTGCCAGTTGCGCCTGCTGGGCCAGGGTGTCGGCGCGTGCACCGCCGCCCAGTTGGAATTGGCGTTCCACCAACTCCAATTGGCGTTCCTGCAGGGTGATGATCTCCCGCGTGGCCTTCAGTTGAGCCCGCAAGGAGGCCTCTTTCACCGCCGCGGTGACGATGTTGGAGGCGAGCGTCAGGTAGGCGCCTTCGAGCTGAAAGCTCTGATAGTCCACCTGCGACCTGAGCCCCTCCAGTTCGCGCCGTCCCCCGCCGAACAGGTCGAGGGTGTAGGATACGCCCACCGTTGCGTTGAAGAGGCTGAAGACGAAAGCGCCGGCGCCGGGCTGGCCGAAGGCGGCGCCGGTGGCCTGCTGGCGCGTTCCCGTGAGGGACGCATCCACGCTCGGGTAGTACTCTCTGCCACTTTGGGCACGCAGGTTTTCCCGGGCCTGGAGCAGGGTTGCCTGGGCCGCGGCAAGGGTCGGGTTGTCTTTCAGGGCCTGGCGGATCAGGTGATCCAGTTCCGGGCTGTGGAACATCTCCCACCATTGGACCGGGATATCCGCTCCCGGCATGAAGCGCTGCGCTGCGCCTCCCGCGACCGGGGCGGCAACGGTTTCCTCCGGCAGGGCCGCGGCCGTGTAGCCCGTGGCTGCCGGCGCCGCCGGCACATGAAAATCGGGTCCGACCGTGCAGCCGCACATTGCCAGGCATGCGGCGGCGACCGGCAGCCAGGCCGTCAGACGTACGGCGCGTACGCCATTATCGTGGACCACGGCATCATCCCCCCTGCGTGGGTTGCGGTTTGTCGTATGCATCATTGTCGAAGACTCTTGGCCACTACCTCGTATACATCCCGTGGAAGATCGGGGAGGGCCTGGATCCGCATCAGTTCCTGCTGCATGAGCGCCCGCCTCCCCGGCTCGAAACGGCGCCAGGTGGTCAGCGGCGCAAGCAGGCGAGCGGATACCTGGGGGTTGAGCGGGATGAGGCGGAGCAGTTGGTCAACCAGAAACCGGTAGCCGGCGCCGTCGGGGGCATGGAAGTGGGGCTGGTTCTGGCTGAAGGCCCCTACCAGGGCGCGGAAGCGGTTGGGATTGGTGAGCTCGAAGGCCGGATGGCCGATGAGGGCCTGGACGTCGGCAATGGCGCCGGGGATGTCCGACATGGCCCTGAGCGAGAACCACTTGTCGACAACCTGGCGGTCCCCCTGCCAGCGGCGGTAAAAATCCTCCAACGCCTCGTTGCGCTCCGGGCAGTTGCACGAGGCCAACGGCGCAAGCGCCCCCATGGCGTCGGTCATGTTGTCCGATACATGGTACTGCCGGGTGCAAAGGTCAATGATGGCCTGCTCTTCAAGGCTCATCAGGTTGGCCAGGCAGAGATTGGCCAGGCGGCGTTCCCCGGAGAGGCCGTCGTCCACCGAATAGGGCCGCGTGCCGCGGCATGCCTCGCGAACCGCCAGAAAATCATTCCGCAGCAGCGTCGCAAGGGTGCGGATGATGAATTTGCGTGCGCTGTGGATGGCTTCCGGGTCAATGACCGGCATCAGTTCGGCCAGGTATTTCTCCGACGGCAGGGTGAGCGCCTCGGCCAGAAAGGCCCGATCCAGCTCCCCGCCGGTAAGGGTGGCCCGGTAGGCCGCCACGAAGGATTGGTCGGGCCTGGGTTCCCGCCCGGCCTGTTGGTCGGCCACCAGGCCGAGGATGACCTTCGACGCCAACTGCTGCCCCGCCTCCCAGCGGCAGAAAGGGTCGGTTTCGTGGGCCATGAGGAGCACGAGTTCGTCGTGACTGTAGGGATAGTCGAGTTTCACCGGTGCGGAGAAGCCGCGCAGCAGCGCCGGCGCCGGCTCTCGTTCCAGGCCGGAGAAATGGAACGTCTGCTCGGCCTTGCGCATCTCAAGAACCATGGTGGCCGGGCCGGGCGTTGTTTCGCCGAACAGGGTGACCGGAAGCTCCCGGCCATCCCGGTCCAGGAGGCCGATGGCAAGCGGTATGTGGAACGGCTGTTTTTCCGCCTGCCCCGGCGTCCGGGGGCAGGATTGGCGCAGCGTCAGGGTGAAGACGCCGTCAGCCGCCTCGAATGCGCCTGACGCCTCGATATGCGGCGTTCCGGCCTGGCTGTACCAGAGGCGGAACTGGCCGAGGTCCCTGTCCCCCGCATCGGCCATGGCCTGGACAAATTCCTCGATCGTGACCGCCTGGCCGTCGTTGCGCTCGAAATAGAGGTCCATACCCTTTCTGAAACGCTCTGCGCCCAGCAGGGTGCGAAGCATGCGGATCACCTCGGCGCCCTTGTTGTAGACGGTCGTGGTGTAAAAGTTGTTGATCTCCATGTAGGAGTCGGGCCGGACCGGGTGCGCCAGGGGGCCGTTGTCCTCGGCGAACTGCGCGGTGCGCAGGTTGCGGACATCGGCTATGCGCTTCACGCCGCGCGATTCCATGTCTGCCGAAAACTCCTGGTCGCGGAAGATGGTCAGCCCCTCCTTGAGGGAGAGCTGGAACCAGTCGCGGC
>PLYK01000054.1 GCA_003151775.1 Geobacter sp.
GCCTGGCCGACGCCACCGACCGGGCTCAGATCCAGGAGTTGATCATCTTGGGGGAGCTGACCCAACGGGCCCAGGAGGCTGGGGTGCAGGTCATGATCGAAGGGCCGGGGCATGTGCCACTGAACCAGATCCAGGCCAACATCCTGCTGCAGAAGCGGCTGTGCCACGGCGCGCCGTNNCCGATATCGCGCCGGGATACGACCATATCACGTGCGCCATCGGCGGGGCCATTGCAGCGGCCGCCGGGGCCGACTTCCTCTGCTACGTCACCCCCAGCGAGCATCTGCGCCTGCCGGACGTGTCTGACGTGCGCGACGGCGTGATCGCCTCCCGTATCGCCGCCCATGCGGCCGACATCGCCAAGGGTGTCAAGGGGGCCATGGACAAGGACATCCAGATGGCAAAGTGCAGGAAAAAGCTGGACTGGGAAGGGCAATTCGCCCTGGCGCTGGATGAGGACAAGGCCCGGGAGTTCCGCGCCAATTCGCCGGTCGCCGACCACGGGGCCTGTACCATGTGCGGCGAGTTCTGCGCCTACAAGGTCATGGACGATGCCATGAAGCTCTGAGGAGGGAACGGGGCGGCGCCGGAGCTTCCATCTCTCCGAACCGCCAAATATCGCTTGACAAACCTGCCGGTGCGCTTAAAATTAAATACTGTATAAATTAAAAGTTTTTATTGACCATCTGATAAGCGATACTACTAAACCTCCAGCAATGGCGGGACGGATAGCCTAAGGGTCTCTTGAGACAGCCGGGTGCCGAAAGATCAGATCTTTTGCACCCGTTTATGTTACAGCGGTCAAAAGGGTCAAAGCCTGTTCCGTCCGTTCTCTCCCTTGGGGAAAACGGCACTAACGGAGGTTTTTGCATGGCGTTTTCCCTGGATCATTCCCTCACCCATATCGAAATCAAAGAACCTGATCTCGCTCTGCCCCCTGGCGACGCCCCCCCCCACGACCATGCCGCCGCAGAGGGCGAGACCAATGCCGGTCTGCTTGCCGAACTTAGGAGCAAGGACGAGGCGTTGCGCGCCCTTGAGGAGATGCTTGTCAGGGAGGTCGCCCGACGGGCCGCGGAAGGGCAGGCCGCAACGGAACGGGAACAACTGTTGCGCGACGAACTTGCCGCTGCCCGCCACGAAAACAGCGTCGTGCGGGGCACCTTGAAAAACGTGCTGAAAGAGCAGCAGGTGCTCGTCAACGAGCGGGAGGCGTTCAGGGCTGAACTGGCGGTTCTCAGGGAGAGCGCGGGGATCGCGCGGCAGCAGGAGCGGGATGCCCTCGTACAGGAGCAGGAAGGGTTGCAGAACAGTATCATACGCCTTGAACACGAACAGATGGAGGCACGGCAACGTTACGAGACGCTCCTGGCCGAAAAGGAGCTGGAACTGAAGGCGGCCTGCGCCGAGTTCAAGTCCCTTTCGGCAAAACAGGAACATTTGTTGGGCGAGAAAAAGCTGTGGGACACCATCGCCGGCAGCTTCAAGAAAAAGGCCCACAAAGCGGTGGAACGCCTCAAACGGGAGAAGCAGGCCCTGGAGGAAAAGCTGAAGCAGATGGAGGAAACGGCCCCCCGTCCTGTGTCCCTGTACGGCCAGACCGGCGCCGAAGTGCCTGCCGTGACGGAGCGTGCCGTGGTGTCACCCTTTGCCGCCCTGGGATTGACGGATAACGGCCCCGGCTTTAGCGGGTTCGGCAGCCTCGGCCCTGCGGCGGACGGCGGCTCAACCATTCGCTACGCCCCGCAGGTAACGGTCATCTCCTATCATTCAACCGAAGATATCGTTGAACTCTACGGTTCGGCCAACGTGGTCCGGGCCACGCCGGAAGGGAGACGATCCCAGGATTGCAGCGCCTATGTCTGCGTGGTGGAACGGGAGGGAAAAACTGCCATCCACCTCGCCTGGCGCCTGATCGACAGCGGAGAGGTCCTCATCTGCCTGCCGGAGAAGCAGCCGGAAGGGGCGGTAAGCTACGCCCGCGCCCTCCAGAACGCCATCTTCTACTTTGAAAGCGTCGGGTTCATGATGGATCGTTTCGAGCTGTCGCGAAACTCCAACCGCCAGCTCATGGTGCTTGAAAAGATCGGCATCTGCAAGATGGATGCACCGGCAGAAGGAGAAGAGGAGAAGGGAAAAGACCCTGGGGATGCCGGCGCTATGCCTTCTGCCGAGTGACGTAGACGCCGATCCTGCACGCGTTAACCTCTAATCGTTGAACCGTTTCCAGTCAGAATCACTCAAATCATCCCCGCCAACTTCCCAGCCATCTCCCGCACCCTCACCGGAAACGGCTGCGCCATCTCCCGCAAACGCCCGGCATCGACCTCCTCCAACTCCAGTTCATCCGCAAACGGCAGCGTATTGCGGTAATAGATGTAATCAAGCAGCGCCTTTTCCGGCATGGCAAGATTGAATCCCTCCCGCGCCTCAAAACCGAAATAGAGCCGGTTGGCGATGTGGGAATATTCGATGGCGACTCCGCGCCAGTGGAGATTGCGGGTGACGCCGACGGCAGTGCTGAGCGTGACGACCGTGCAGACCATGGGGACCTGGATGATGACCCCGTGCAGGTGCAAGGCCCACTCGGCGCTGACGTAGGAAGGGGTGCGCACGAAACAGGCCGCCTCTTCCAGGGATGGTTCCGCTTTCAGACGGCTGTTGACATACACGCCACGGGTCAGCCTGGTGATAAACCCGCGCTCCAAGGCACGGGTGAGAAAGACATTGGCGTTGCCGGTAAACTTGAGCAGATCGGCAGAACGAAAGAGGGGGGGAAGGGCTTGCAGGATATCGACGGTACTCATGACGGGATCACCGCTCCGCTCTCCCGCAGCTCGCGGAACAGCCCCTGCACGGCATCCAGAAACAGGCGATAGCCATCGTTGCGGCAGGTCGTCATGACCTCCGGCGGAAGGAACCGCCCCAGATCGTTTTCAATCGCGTCCCGTAGGTCACTGTGGGCGGTTTCGAACCATTCGGGCAGACGCTGCGCTTTGAATGGGGCGGCATAGCACGAGAACTTTCGCTCCACCACATCACGGACAACCTGCACCCGCAACCGCTCCCGCAGATGCCATACGTCGTAGATGTCCCGCCCCTTCAGGTAGGGGCGCTCCAGCAGGGCTCGCACCTTATCGGAAAGGAACTCTTCCGGCGTCTCGACCACCAGCACCGAATTGGGGCGGGGGATGCGGAATTCTCCCCTGGCAATCAGGTAGGACACCGCATTCTGCATCCCCAACACGCGGGGCTCGGTCGCCAACGTCACCCCTTCCACCAGCCGTTCGCATTCAATCTTTACCATGATCCTGTCCCGCGTGTTCTGTGGCTCAAAAGCCGCCCGCCAGACCACGCCTTCATCCCGCTGCCCTCGTGGGGTAAACGTAAGACGGCCCGGCCCGAAATGGGCAATCGACTCACGGGTAATGGGCGCTTCTATGGCATGCATCAAACGTTCGAGTGCGGGTCTTTCAAGGTGTGTTACAAAATCCAAGTCTTCGGAAAAGCGCGTTCCGTTGTGACACCAGCGTAGAGCCGTGCCTCCCTGAAAAATAAGGCGAGAGCTTTCGGGGCGCGTGTAAAGATGCTGAAGAAGGATAAGCTGGAAAAGTTCGGAACGGTGGATATGTCGTTCGGTGTATGTTTTCATTTGTTTAGTTTATAACACATTATTGTATTATTAGCTAAACATTTTATGCGCAGACCAACGTTTGACATCCGGGTGCAGCATAATCGGGCATCACGTTGAAAATCATAACGCGACCGCCTTCGACAAGGCGCTCCATTAAGATTGAAACCTTTTTTACATGGATGAACAGGATAGACAGGATAAAAACCGGAACCGTTCGGTGAACAACCGGGGAAGGGTGGAGCGAAGGAGTCAGTTCCCTTCGCTTTGGGCCTTCAACGCCTCCATTTGGTAATGGGCGCGCAGGGCGTCGGCTATCTCGGCGATATCCCCGGCCATGATAGAATCCAGGCGGTAGAGCGTGAGGCCGATGCGGTGGTCGGTCATGCGCCCCTGGGGGAAGTTGTAGGTGCGGATGCGTTCGCTGCGGTCGCCGGACCCGACCTGCTGCTTGCGGTCGGCGGCCAGCTTGGCGCTCTGCTCCTGGAGGATGTTGTCCAGGATGCGGCTCTTCAGCACCTTCATGGCCTTGGCCCGGTTCTTGATCTGGCTGCGCTCCTCCTGGCAGGCCACCACCGTACCGGTGGGGAGGTGGGTGATGCGCACGGCCGAGTCGGTGGTGTTGACGTGCTGCCCCCCTGCGCCGGACGAGCGGTATACGTCGATCTTCAGGTCATCCGGCCTGATGTCGATGTCCACGTCCTCTGCCTCGGGCATGATCGCCACGGTGCAGGCGCTGGTGTGGATGCGTCCCTGGGCCTCGGTCTCGGGCACGCGCTGCACGCGGTGGGTGCCGGATTCGAACTTGAGCTTGGCAAAGACCCCCTCCCCCTCGACGGAGGCGATAATCTCCTTGAAACCGCCCCGCTCCGACTCGGAGGCCGAGATGGTCTCGACCTTCCAGCGGTTGACGTCGGCAAAGCGGGAATACATACGGAACAGGTCGCCGGCGAACAGGGCCGATTCGTCGCCGCCGGTGCCGGCCCGGATCTCCAGGATGACGCTCTTGTTGTCGTTTTGGTCCTTGGGGAGCAATAGCAGCTGGATGTCGGCTTCCAGTTGCTCTTTTTCCGCCTCCAGGCTCTTCAACTCCTCTTCGGCCATCTCCTTCATGTCCGCATCGGACAACAGTTCGCGGTTCTCCTTGATTTCGTCCAGCACCTTGCGCCAAAGGCGATAGGCCGACACCAGTTGGCTCAGGTCGGCATGCTCGCGGGAGAGTTTGCGGAATTCCGGCTGATTGGAGATGACCGCGGGATCGGACAACAACGCCTCCACCTCCTGGTAGCGCCGTTCCAGTTCTTCTATCTTATCGAACATTCACAACCTCTACTTAAATTTACACAACCAGGCGGTCATCCGCATACCCGGCGTTCACTTCCAGAGCCTCATTCATGGAGCGGATGGCCACTTCGAGCTGCTGGTCGTCCGGTTCGCGGGTAGTAAGGCGTTGCAGGGCCAGTCCGGGGGAGATGATCATCCTCACCAGGGGATGGCCGTCGTTCTTGGCGCTCCATTTGAGGAACTCGTAGGAGATGCCGGCGATGAGCGGCAACAGCACGACACGTGAGCCGGCCTTGAAGAAAAAGGGCCAGAGCTTTGGGATCAGCGAGAACACGGCAATGCTTACCAGCATGACGATCAGGAGAAAGCTGGTGCCGCAACGGGGATGCAGGCGGCTGTAACGGCGCACATTCTCCACGCTCAGTTCTTCGCCCGCCTCGAAGGCGAAGATCGATTTATGTTCGGCGCCGTGGTACTGGAAGACCCGCTGGATATCGCTCATGCGTGAGATGCCCCAGATGTAGACCAGAAAGACTATCACCCGGATCACCCCGTCCACCAGGTTGAAGATGATGTTGTTGCTGCCGATAAACGGCGTCATCAGCTTGGTCAGGTAGAGCGGAAACAGGAAAAACAGGCAGATGCCGAAGCCGAAGGCCACCGTCATGGTGCCGGCCATGGCCCACGAAGAGAGTTCCCCTTTCCCCTTGTCCTTCTCTCCTTCTTTTTCTTCCTCGGTCATGGCCTCGTTGGCTGAGAAGTTGAGCGCCTTGATGCCGATGATCAGCGAGCTGAACAGGGCTACCGCGCCGCGCACAACAGGAAGCTTGACCACTGGATACCGCTCGGAGAGCGGTACGACCAACTCCCGCCTGACCACTATCTCGCCGTCGGGCCGGCGCACGGCAATGGCCACGGAACGGGGTGCGCGCATCATGACGCCTTCAATAACCGCCTGGCCGCCTACATTGATCTTTTCCATAATACCTTTCTTTGTGCTATCCCCCATTTATTCCAGCGTAGCGAAGAACTCCCGCACCTCGGCGGTCTGGCCGCAGCAGAACTCCCCTTCCGGGCAGGGTCCCCCCACGCACCCCGGTCCCGCCTCGCGGAAAACGATCGGGGCGACCTTTTTCACCAGCCTGAGCATTTCAATGCTCATCTCGCGGATCTCCCACTGGGCCCGCTGGCAGCAGCGCAGGACAAAAAAGTGCAGCAGTTCACGGGCGTTCATGGTCATAATGATCTTGGTCTCGGTGGCATTGGGCAGGATATAGCGGGCGTCCTCGGGCGGAATGCCCATCTCCACCAACTGGGAGTATGCCTTGTGCACCGTCTCGGACATGAAGGCGAAGATCTGCCGCGCGTCGGCATTCTCGGCGATGC
Organism: Geobacter sp.; assembly: GCA_003151775.1. Classification (GTDB taxonomy): domain Bacteria; phylum Desulfobacterota; class Desulfuromonadia; order Geobacterales; family Pseudopelobacteraceae; genus Oryzomonas. The sequence goes on from PLYK01000054.1 coordinate 6,302, forward strand.
TGTCCGGCATGATGGAGGTGAACTCATCTTTGTGGGACACGTAGCGCTGAGACTGCTGGGAGAAGGAGGCGATGCGGTGGCGCACCAGTTGATGGGTGGTCACCCGCGATATCCCCTCCATGCCGAAGGTAAAGGAGATGTGCTCCAGCACAGAATAGTGTCCCAGCGCCATGATCTTATTGAGGAACTTTTCGATGTCCGTGGCTTCCAATTTGTGCCGCAATTCGCTGATGGCCGAGGGCGAATAGCAGAGCCGGGCAGCCAGGGCCACGGTCAGTTCGGGATTGGGGGTATGTTCTATAAGGGTAACGTTCATGGTGTCCTGCCAAGGTCTAATACCAAGAATCGGTATAAGGTTACTCGTGTCCTGTGTGGCGAACTAACTGCACGAAAAGCCAGGATACAAAAAAGGGGATTTGCCTGACGACAAGATCCCCTCAATGCATTGAGCCGATGGTGGACTAAAGCTGGCCGTAACGTTTCTTAAACCGCTCGACGCGACCGGCGGTGTCCACCAGCTTCTGCTTGCCGGTGAAGAAGGGGTGGCATGCAGAACAGATCTCGGTATTGATCTCTTTGTTGGTGGAGCGGGTCTGGAACGTGTTGCCGCACAGGCATTTCACGGTCACCTCGGAATACATTGGGTGGATACCTTCTTTCATCTTCTCTTCCTCCTCAAGAATACTTCCCAGTCTCAGTATACATATAAAATTGATGTCGTGACAGGCCCGGCCTCAAATTATCATGGTAATGATTCGTATCCATTTTTGCAACACTTTTTTCTTCGTTCTTGGAATCCGGCTACTTGCTCATGGAATCCAGGAAGTCCTGATTGCTCTTGGTCTCGGAGAGTTTGTCCAGCAGGAATTCCATACTGTCCACCACGTTCATGGGGTGCAGAACCTTGCGCAGAATCCAGGTGCGGTGGAGCGAGCTCTTTTCGATCAGTAACTCCTCCTTGCGGGTGCCGGACTTGTTGATGTCGATGGCCGGGAAGGTGCGTTTCTCCACCAGCTTGCGGTCCAGGTGCAGTTCCATGTTGCCGGTGCCTTTGAACTCTTCGAAGATGACCTCGTCCATCTT
>PLYK01000016.1 GCA_003151775.1 Geobacter sp.
GAGCCGCACCCGGCGTTGATATTGGTGCCGTTGGGTTTGACCCCCAGGGGGATCACCTCGGCCCCCAACTCCTCGAAGACGGCCGGCGCAACCTTGTAGGCGGCGCCGTTGGCGCAATCCAGGACGATCTTCAGGCCGGACAGGTCCATCTCCTGGGGAAAGGTGTTTTTGAGGAACACGATGTATCGGCCGGCGGCATCGTCGATGCGGAAGGCCTTGCCCACTTCGGTTGCGGTTGGGCGCAGGGAATCGATGTGATTCGTTTCGATCAGGTTCTCGATCCTAAGTTCGATCTCATCCGGCAGCTTGAAGCCGTCGGCGGAGAAAAACTTGATGCCGTTGTCCTGGAAGGCGTTGTGCGATGCAGAGATGACCACGCCGGCATCGGCCCGCATGGAAGAGGTGATATTGGCGATACCCGGCGTGGGAAGCGGCCCTACCACGAGCACATCGACCCCCATGGAGCAGATGCCCGCCACCAGCGCGTTTTCGAGCATATAGCCCGACAGGCGCGTATCCTTGCCGATGACGATACGATGCCGCCGATTGCCGGCGCTTTTGAAGATGTAAGCCGCGGCCCGGCCCAACTGCATGGCCATTTCACAGGTCATGGGGTAGACGTTGGCAACGCCGCGAACGCCATCGGTTCCGAAGAGTTTTTTCACTGTTTTGGGGCTCCTTGATCTGAATTTGTCTGTTCCCTGATAAGTTCAATCTCCAACGTTGCCGGTGAGATGCGGGTCACCTTGATCCCCTCCGGCAGCTTCAGGTTGGTTTCAAGATGGGAAAAGAGCGTTTTTCCGGGCATGGCGCCCCGCAGGCTGAGGATGAGCCGGGAATTGGCGCGTCGCGCTCCGTCGACCAGAATGGACGGTCCGGTCAGGGTAAAATGTACCTCGCCGGTCAGTGGCGCTGCCACCGTGCAGCCGGGCGGGGTGTTGCGCAACTCTACGGGCAGAACCATTTCGTAACGCGTTTCCCGCGAAAGCGCCGAAAAGCTCCATATGCAGACCGCCAGCATGAGGCTTAAGAGCTTGAGACTCCAGTTCCTCGTGCAGAAGCGTTTGACGGCGGCAAGATTCCAGGTCATGGTGTTAGGCCTCTCCGGCCGCAGCCGACTTGCCGAGGCGTCTAAAATCCAGGGATTTCCTCAGCATGCGCCGTATTTCCGTCTGCTCCAGATCGTAATAAATCTTGCCGTCATACACCAGCGAGATATTGCCGGTTTCCTCCGAAACCACCATGACCAGGGCATCCACCAGCTCGGATAACCCCAGCGCCGCCCGGTGCCGCGTGCCGAAGCTCTTGGCTATGTCGGGGTTCTTGGACAGGGGGAGCAGGCAACCGGCCTTGGTGAGTTTTCCGTTATTGATGATAACAGCTCCGTCATGGATCGGGGAATAAGGGAGAAATATGGAATTGAGCAGTTCGCTGGTCACCTTGGCGTCGATCTCGGTGCCGATCTCAATCAGATGTTCGATGGGAAGCCGACGCACAATGACGATCAAAGCCCCGATCCGTTTCTTCGACATCTCGCCGACCGCCCTGACCAACTCCTCGATGGTCTCGGTCACTTCGTCCTGGGTGCGGGCGACAGAGGAGCGGCGCCCCAGGGAAAGGATAGCCCGGCGGATATCCCCTTGGAAGATTATGGCCACAATGATCAGGGCCGATGAAAATATGGTGCGCAGCAGCCAGGTGGTGGAGGAAAATCCTGAAAGCTGCGCAAAATAGAAGCAGGCGAAGAACAGCAGCAAAAAGATCAGCAGCCTGGCCGCGGCGTCCTTTTTGAGGATAAGGGAAAAATGGTAAACAAGGACCGCAACGATGAGGATATCGCAGAGGTCGAGCAGGGTGCTGCTGTCGAGCAATCCGGGCATTCTTTCCCTCTGGGAGCGGTTTTATTGCTAGCAGACAGGGTCATTCAACTGGCGACAATCGCGTGGGCCATGTCGGCCGCTTCGCGCATCGCCCGGACATCGTGCACCCGCAGGATTGAAGCGCCGTTGGCGACGGCCAGGGCAACGGTTGCGGCTGTGCCGACCATGCGTTCGCCGGTTACCCGCCCCAGCGTCTTTCCGATGAATGTCTTGCGGGACGTCCCCACCAACAGCGGCAGGCCGAGACTGGCGAACTCGCGCAGCCTCCTCAGAATCTCCAGGTTAGCGGCAAAGTCTTTGGCAAAACCGATGCCGGGGTCGATGACGATCCGCTCACGTTCCACCCCTGCCGAAACAGCGCTGTAAAACGAACAGCGGAGCCCTGCAATGATATCGCCAAGCAGATCCTCGTAAACGGTATTGGACTGCATCCTGTCGGGCGTGCCGCGGGTATGCATCAGGACCACGCCGGCGCCGCTCCCCGCCGCCACCGGGGCCATGGCGGGATCGAACCCGAATCCGCTGATGTCGTTGATGATTTCGGCCCCGGCTGCGAGCGCCCCCCGGGCCACTTCACCCTTCCAGGTGTCCACCGAAATGGGGCAGGAGAGCCTTCCCGCAAGCTGCTCAATGACCGGCGAGATCCGGCGCAACTCTTCGGCAGCCGGGACCTGGGGAGCCCCCGGCCGGGTGCTTTCCCCGCCGATGTCGATGATATCGGCCCCCTCGGCCTCCATCTCCAGGGCGCGTTCCGCTGCCCTGTGCGGATCGAGAAACCTGCCGCCGTCTGAAAAGGAATCGGGAGTTACGTTGAGGATGCCCATGATGAGCGGGCGATCAAGCGCCAAGTCGCGGCGCGCCGTCTTCCATGTTTTGGGGACTTGGGAAACGTTGGCCAGGAGGGCGGTCAACTCACCCGCCAGGTCGGCAAGGCCGAACGGCTGGTGGACGAGTTTTTCGCAGAGCCGCCCGAGCTGTTTATCCGTGCCCATCAGGATGACGTCGGTGGTGTCGATACTGCATGCCACCGTGCCGCGGGCGACTGCCGCATCGCCCCCCAGGCCCATCATCTCCTGTTTGAGGATGTTGGCCTGACGGCAGAGGAGTTTGTTCAAGTGTACGCAACGGGTCAGCATCTTGGAGGACATCATGCCGATACCGCGCGGGTCTACGCCGATCCTTGCCAGTTCCCGCTCGGCATCCTCCCGAGAGGTAATTGCAAGCAGCCTGGCCGGGAAGGCGCTCATATCAGGCCTTGATATCGGTATGCTGCTGTGCCAGTGCCGCCGCTTCTTCCCCGGCAGTCTGTTTCCCGTTGTGCCCATAGATCGGGGCGCCGGCGGCAATGATCTCGTCCACCTCGGCCCCGGTCAGGTTCTCTTTCTCGATGAGGCATTCGGAGAGGTTGTGCAGGTTCTGGATGTTCTCCTTGAGCAGGGTCAGGGCACGCTCATAGCTCTCATCGACGATGCGCTTGATCTCGGTGTCGATCTCCACGGCGGTGGCTTCGCTGAAATTCTTGTGGGAGGCCATATCCCGGCCCAGGAAGATCTGTTCGTCCTTCTTGCCGAAGGAAAGCGGCCCCATCTTGTCGCTCATACCCCATTCGCAGACCATCTTGCGGGCCANNTCGATGTCGTTGCCCGCGCCGGTGGTAAAGGTGTTGAAGATGATCTCCTCGGCAGCACGGCCCCCCATCAGCACGGCAATGCGGGCCAGGAGCGCTTCTCGGGAGTAGCTGTGCTTGTCCTCGATAGGGAGTTGCATGGTCACGCCCAGGGCCCGGCCGCGGGGGATGATGGAGACCTTGTGGACCGGGTCGGTGCCCGGGACCATCTTGGCGACCAGGGTGTGGCCGGCTTCATGGTAGGCGGTGCTCTTCTTTTCTTCGTCGGAAATGACCATGCTGCGCCGCTCCACGCCCATCAGGACCTTGTCCTTGGCGTTGTCGAAATCGATGGATTCCACAACGGCCTTGTCCACCCGCGCCGCAAGGAGCGCCGCCTCGTTGACCACGTTGGCCAAGTCGGCCCCGGAGAAACCGGGGGTGCCGCGGGCGATGACCGCCAGATCCACATCGGTCGAGAGCGGCACCTTTCTGGCATGCACCTTGAGGATCATCTCGCGCCCTTTGACGTCGGGACGCGGCACCACCACCTGGCGGTCGAAACGGCCGGGACGCAACAGGGCCGGATCGAGCACGTCGGG
>PLYK01000138.1 GCA_003151775.1 Geobacter sp.
TCTTGTTGGCGCCCACGGTGCCGTCCGAACCGAGGCCGTAGAACATGGCCTGGTAGACCCCGTCCATGGGGTTCTTGTAGCTTTTGTCCACCTTCAGGCTGCAATTGGTGACATCCTCCTCGATACCGACCACGTAGTGGTTTTTGGGTTCTTTAACCTTGATGTTGTCGAACACGGCCTTGGCCATGGCAGGGTTGAATTCCTTGGAACCGAGACCGTAACGGCCGCCGACGATGACCGGGTACCCCTTGAAGGAGGATTTCTTCTCGGCCATGGCCTCGCCGATGGCGGTGCGCACATCCAGGTAGAGCGGCTCGCCCAGGGCGCCCGGCTCCTTGGTGCGGTCGAGCACGGCAATCTTCTTGACGGTCTTGGGCAGGGCCTTGATGAAGGCGTCCAGCGGGAAGGGGCGATAGAGGCGAATCTTGACTACGCCGACCTTTTCACCCTTCTTGACCAGGTTCTCGACGGTTTCCTGAACCACGTCGGCGCCCGAGCCCATCACGACCACCACGCGCTCCGCGTCCTTGGCCCCCGTGTAATCGACCAGCTTGTACTTGCGGCCGGTCAGCTTGGCGAATTTGCCCATTTCCTCCTGGACGATGTCGATACATTTGGGATAGTAGGGATTGACCGTTTCACGCCCCTGGAAGTAAACGTCCGGATTCTGGGCCGTGCCGCGCATCACCGGACGGTCGGGACACAACCCGCGTCCCTTGTGCTCGGCGATCAACTTGTCGTCCAGCATGGCCCGCATATCGTCGAAGGTAAGCTCCTCGACCTTGAGGACCTCATGGGAGGTGCGGAAACCGTCGAAAAAGTGCAGGAACGGAATCCTGGAGCTCAGCGTGGCGGACTGGGCTATCATGGCGAAATCCATCGACTCCTGAACGTTGTTGGAACAGAGCATGGCCCAGCCGGTGGAGCGGCAGGACATGACGTCGGAGTGGTCGCCGAAGATCGACAGGGCCTGGGCAGCGATGGAGCGGGCCGAGACGTGGAACACGGTGGAGGTCAGTTCGCCGGCGATCTTGAACATGTTGGGGATCATCAGCAAGAGCCCCTGGCTGGCGGTGAAGGTGGTGGTCAATGCCCCGGCCTGCAATGCTCCGTGGACCGCACCGGCAGCGCCCCCCTCGGACTGCATCTCCACCACGGCGGGGACGTTGCCCCAGATGTTTTTCTCACCCGCTGCGCTCTTGGCGTCGGATATCTCTCCCATCACCGATGACGGAGTGATCGGATAGATTGCAATGACCTCGTTGGTGGCGTGGGCCACGTGGGCGGCTGCGGTATTGCCGTCGATGGTTACCATTTTTCTGCTCATGGGTTCCTCCTTTTTGTGGTTATCCTGAAAATTGGCAAAAGTCCGATGCGTTATCTTCTTTTCTTTATTATCATACCAAGGGGATGACGCTGCCTACAGCTCGTTTCGCCCCTGGAGCGCCCACTGGACCGTGGCCGCATCAACGAATTCAATATCGCTCCCCAGCGGGATGCCGTGGGCCAGGCGCGTTACCTTCACCCCGTGCGGCTTGAGCACCTTGGTCAGGTAGAGGGCCGTCGCCTCCCCCTCCACCGTAAAATTGGTGGCAACGACCACCTCGCCCACACCGCCGCGCCCGATCCGTTCCAACAGCTCGGCGATCCGCAGGTCGGAAGGGCCGATTCCTCCCAACGGCGAGATCGCTCCCTCCAGGACATGGTACACGCCATGATAGGCGTTACTCCGTTCCAGCGCCATCAGGTCCTGGGAGTTCTCCACCACGCAGATCGTGCCGACATCGCGGTTGCCGGCGCAAATGGCGCAGGGGTCATCCTCGGTAACGGCAAAACAGGTGGAACAGGCGTGCACCCTGTTGCGGACCTCTTGAAGGGATTCCGCAAGCGCCGTCAGGTTGTGGGGAGCTTTGAGCAGATGGAACGCCAGCCGCAGGGCAGTGCGCTCACCAATACCGGGCAGCTTCTTCAACTCTCCAACCAAACGCATCAATGAGGAAGATTTTGTTAGCATATTTTTCGACAGAAATAAAACATTTTTTTATAATTATAGCATAGGTAAAAAATATGCACCCCCGTCACGGAACGGGCCGGCGAACAACCGAATACCCTGGAGGAGCACACAATAACGACCTTTACACCCAAAGTGGCATGGAAACGGACTTTGCCGTATACGCCATCAATTATTAGCCGGACTAAAACTTTTAGTCAAACTTGATATTGTGGCGGTTGTCACCAGCAACACCGCGACGGACAACGTTCCGAAAAGACTAGAAGAGACCCGGAATACTCATGCCGCCGGTAATCTTTGACATCTCTTCGGAGATCTCGCTGTGGACCTTTTTCATCGCCTCGTTGACCGCAGCGGTGATGAGGTCTTGCAGCATTTCCACATCATCCGGGTCAACGGCTTCCTTTTTTATCGAAAGTAAAATTATTTCGTTCTTGCCGTTGACCTGGACGTTCACCGCCCCGCCGCCGGAGGACGCTTCCGCCGTCCGCTGGCTCGCCTCATCCTGGAGTTTCGCCATCTTTTGCTGAATCATCTGGGCCTGCTTCATGATGCTTGCCAAACCTTTTGACATCTGTCCCTCCCTGGGTATGAATTACGTTTAAAACCTGGTTATATGACTTATTATCACGCCGGCCGTTACGCCTTGCGGATCTCCGTAACGGTGCCGCCGAATATCCGCGCCGCCTCATTGATAACCGGATGTTCGGCGACCTCCCGCCTCAGATCTTCCATCAGGCGTTCATTATCGCTCTTTTTTTTTCCCGCCAGCGACTGGGGGGGCTCGCCGGTTTCGGGCGTGATCGCCTTGATCCTGACCACCGTTTCATGCCCGGTAAACTCTTGCGCCAACGTCCGGATCTCTGCGATGAAATCCGCGTCCTTGGCCATATTCAGATAGTGTCCGACCGGAAAACCGATCTCCATCTGCCCCTGTTCCAGCTTGAGCGGGCTGCCGTGTTCCAGCACCGACCCGTTGGCCGGGCGTTTTTCCACGCAGAAAGCCACAAAACGCTCCCAGTCGGCGTAACCTCCTCGCGGCTTTTGCCGTGGAGGCGGCTGTTCGCCGCGGGACGGTTCCGGGCGCTCTACCGGGGCAGCGGGAGTTGCCGCTCGGGCGGCATCCCAGGGGAGGACAGGGGTATGGACCGCCCCGGTTTCGAGCGCCTTAAGCTTCTCCAGCAATTCCTGGATCGGGATGACCGGCACGAGGGTAGCCGCCTTGAGCAGCGCCATCTCCAGGATCAGGCGGGGGAAGGTGGCGTATGCCATCTCTGTTTCCGCCTTCAAGAGGAGGGTCAGGCGGCGCTGAATCTCCTGGGCCGAAAAGCCCTCCCCCTGGCGGCGCAGCTCTAAAAGCTCCGCCTCGGCCAGGTCAAGGATCTCTCCGGGACTCTTCACCGAGCGGATCACCAGGAGATTGCGAAAGTGGTCGATCATCTCCTGGCAGAATTGACGCATATTGTAGCCGACCCCGTCCACCCGCTTGACCCCTCCCAGCACCCCCTGGGTATCGCCGGCGAAGACCGCCCCGGAGATGTCGGCCAGCAGGCGGCGGTCGACGGCCCCGATCATGGCAGCCACATCCTCGTCGCTGACGCTGTTGCCGCAAAAGGCCAGCACCTGGTCGAAGACCGACAGGCAATCCCGCATGCTGCCGTCGCCCTTGCGGGCGATCATGGCCAGGGCGGCGTCGCTGATGGAGATACCTTCCTCGCCTGCAATAAAGCGCAGGCGCTCGATCAGTTTCGGCAGGAGGATGCGTTTGAAATCGAAACGCTGGCAGCGGGAGAGGATGGTGACCGGGACCTTGTGGGGCTCGGTGGTGGCAAAGATGAACTTCACATGGGCCGGCGGTTCCTCCAGTGTCTTCAGCAGGGCGTTGAACGCGCTGGTGGAGAGCATGTGAACTTCGTCGATGATGAATATCTTGTAACGGCTGTGGGAGGGGAGGTACCTGATGTTGTCGCGCAGGTCGCGGACATCGTCCACGCCCGTATTGGAGGCGCCGTCGATCTCGAAGACATCGGTGGAGGTGCCGTCGGTGATCTCCTTGCAGATCGGGCAGGCGTTGCACGGCTCGGTGGTCATCCCCTGCCCGCAGTTGAGCGCCTTGGCCAGGATGCGGGCCGAGCTGGTCTTGCCGACGCCGCGGGCGCCGGTGAACAGGAAGGCATGGGCCACGCGGCCGGTGTCGATGGCATTTTGCAGCGTACGACTGACATGCTCCTGGCCGGTCAGCTCTGAGAAGGTCTGGGGACGGTATTTGCGGGCGAGAA
>PLYK01000068.1 GCA_003151775.1 Geobacter sp.
ATATTTCAGGCCAGACCTTTGAGGTTTTCAAAACCTCAAAGGTCTTCAAAATGTCAACTTGAATGCAATTTGGAATTAGCGGCAGGAGCTTATGACGTTAAGAATATAACTTCGCTGCACAGCATTCGCGGTCGGCTGCTGGTTGTCGGTCACTGTGACGACAACCTGATAGGTTCCCTGAGCTGCCGTCACGGTGCCGGAAAGGAGGGTGTCGGAAAGGGTGATTCCGGCCGGCAGGCCCGAAAGCGAGTATGACAGCGGCGGCACCCCTCCATCGCCGTAGATGGCGGCCGAATAGCTTCTACCTTTACAGGCGCCTGGTAACTCATTATTGACAATCCTGAGACTCCCCGATGCTGACCCTGCGCAGCCGGCTTGCGCCTGCAATTCATTCCGCGTGACAACCCGCCAGATATCGCCGTCCGCAAATCCGGCCAGGGTCCCGCTGAAGGCGCCGCTCGTGGTCGGCGCCGGTCCCACCCCCGCATTCTCCCCGCCGCTCGCCAGGAAAAAGGCGACATCCATACCATTAGAGCTGATCGCGGTTGAACTCCTGCCGCATAGTCCGCCGCCTGCCGTCTGGGACATGGCGCCGTCGTAGGCGTAGACGATCACTCTGCCCCAGGCGTCGAGCGGCGTGGCGCCGAAGATGGCAGGATACTCGCCCGCATCGGGAAGCCTGCCGTTCCTTGCCCCCCAGGATGTGATCATGCTTGCCGCGCGCTCCAGCGTCACCTTGGTGTCGTTGGTCTTGCCACGGCTAATGCTGGGACCTAATATCAGCGCGCCGGCACTCACCAACACACCCAGCAGAATAAACAGAATCACCAGGTTAAGGAGGGCCATTCCGCGCCGGTTCAGTAGGATGGGGAAAATGGGCACATTCTCCTCTCGTTGCGTTATTGCGGGTTGACGGTCAGCACAAAGAGCTTTTGGGCACAATTGTCCCCTGAACCGGCGCTGCTGCAGAGGTCGGTGGTTCCCGTGTTGGCGGTATCGCGGACTACGACCGTTACCGGATAGGTGTTGGTGGTGACGGCATTGGCGGCGAATGTAATGATCACGCCTGAAGAAGCTGTAGCGGCTGTCCAGGTCGCCACGGAAGCGTTAAGGCAATCCGCATTAAAGAAACCGGTCGAACCCTGTATCGAAAAGCCGGATGGCAGGTTGTTGACACAAAACTTGTAGGTGGAAGGGTTCGTGCCAAAGGGGACGCCGCCATCGGCCGTGATCGTTGCGCTGTAGGAGTTGGTTGCTGACCCGAAGGGGAGTTCGTTGTTGACGATCCTCAGCGGTGCGCCCTGGCAACCGATCTTGCTCCGCAGTTCATCAATGGTGACCCAGCGGATGAGGTCGCCGTTGGGACCGGTCGCGGTGATGGTGCCGGAGGCTGCGCCCGAACCGGCAATGACGCCGTTGTTAACGGGTGTGCCGTTTAAGCTGCCGTTAAAGGTGCTCTTAAGGGTGGCGTTATCCGCGCCGCTCAAGACCACGAAGGCCACGTTGGTCATGGTTGCCGCCGGATCGGTGGTGACCAGGGTCAGAGCGGTAGAACGGCGCCCGCAGAGAGTGTCCTTGGTGGGTGTGGCGGAGTAGAGATTGGCATCGTAGAGGTAGATGAAGGGCCGGTCCCAGGCATCCAGGGGAGATTTGGCCACACCGGGAAATCCGGCGCCGTTGGGAATGGTGTTGTTGGACGAGGCCCAACTGGTAACGGATTGAACCGCGGCATCCTGAATGCCCCTGGTTTCCCGCACCTTGACGGCCGTGGTCAACGGCCCGATCATGCCGGCCCCCAGGCCGACCAGCAGGCCGATCAGCACCAGCACGATGGAGAGCTCGATCAGGGTGAAGCCGTTGTGATTCTCGTAATAGTTCACGATGACTTTTTACCACAATCAGCAGCTTAAAAAAAGGGAGGCTTTTGCAAGCCCCCCTTCCGAAGAATAAGCAATGTGGAACAATTAGAACGGTCGGTCAAATGCCCAGACAGCCGCCCCAAACGAAGTTGACCAAACTGTTGATGTGCCGGCCACCGAACTATCTGCTAGCCCAGTAACGGCTGTAACATAACCATTGGTAAGAGTAACACTGGTAGCCCCTCTGAATTGGCCTATGCCGGCATCGGCAGAGCCGTCGAAAGCGGTGTCTACAGCTTTGATTATCTCCATCTCATCGGCGGTGAAAGCAGTTTGACAATCCGCCACTTTGCAGATAACAATTACGTTTCTACCCGTAGTGTCCCCAGTGGTATTGCCAAAAAAGACATAAAAGCTCATGCTGCCGACTGTAACCGGCTGAGGCGGCGCCGTGGTCATAGTTGACATGATTTCTTTAGTAGGCGAGCTATAGCCGGCAAAACTTTTAATTATGCCGGTTTTAGCGCCATCGCCGGGCAACCTGCCATTTCGGTCCATAAAGGCCATTGCAAGATTCCGCCATGTACTGGCAGCACTCGTAACCTGTTTGGCCCGAGAGTTGACGATCAAGTCCTGGCCCTTGACAATGGCGCCGATGATGACGCCGATGATGACCAGGACGATGGCCATTTCCACCAGGGAGAATCCCCTGCGGTTTCCAAGCTTGGAGATGCTGAATGGTTTCCCAGTTGAAGTGATTTTTTCCATAGAGGCTCCTTTTTCTTTCATTGTATTAGAAACAATTTCGCAACATATAAATTTTTTCTACTGTACTGATTTATATTTGTACGTCAAGCTAACTTTACATACGTTGCAATGTTTTTTAGGTGACGCCATCACGGAAATACCATAACAATTTTGCACATCTGAAATAAGAGGAAATACACCCCGATTATTCCCCCTCCCGTCACTGGAGGGGAGGGAGAATCGAAATGCCATCTGAGCGCACATTTCCCTATTCCTCCAGCCAGGCAAGTTTTGTTTTGGCCTCCTTTTTCTGGGCAAGGGTCGCTGTCGGCTGCGCCATGATCTGCCGGTAGACCCTGACCGCCTCAGCCCTGTTGCCCTTTTTCTCGTAAATCCTCCCCAACCCCAGCAGGGCCATGGGGTCGCCGGAAGCTGCCAACTGGCGGTAGGTAGCAATGGCATCGTCGAGGTTTCCGGCCCTTTCATGCATTATCCCGAGGTTGATGATCAGGCTCCTGTTGCCTGGGTCAATGGCGCAGGCAGCAGTGAACAGCCGCAAAGCCTTATTGGTCTCCGCTCTCGATGAGTAGCCGATGGCTGCGTTTATCAGGGCCGGGACATAATTTGGCTTCTTTGCCAGGGCGCGTTCCGCCTCCTTCACCCCGTCGCCGAACATCCCGAGATTGTTGAACACAGCAGAAATATTGCTCATGATCCTGTAGTTGCCGGGATCGAACTCCAGTGCTCTCCGGTAGCTGGCAAGCGCCGACCTCCAGTCCGATGCCTGCTCCGCGCTGCGCGCGGCGTACAGGTACGAGTCCCGCTCCGCCGTGTCAATCTTGGCCGGGGTGGCCGCCTTCAGTTGTGGCTGTGGCGACCGAGGCGGCGGTGTCTCGGCCTTCCGTGGCGGGCATAGCGGACACTTAACCTTTGCCGGGATTGTTTTTCTGTGCTCCGCCGCTTGCAGCGCCGTGCCGAGGTCTATCCTGGCTGTTTTGGAGTGTGCAGCCGGAGGGGCTGCTGCAGGCGGCCCCTGGCCGGCATCGAACGGTGTGGTCGTGAAATTCCGGGCCGGCTGCGCCGCCTGAGGCGCTATGGCCGGACCTTTCCTGGCGGATGAGCCCATCTTTCCGGCAATTACCATTGCCAGCACCCCGAGGGCTGCGAGACCGAATGACACAGCAGCTATAATACCATATCGGATCTTTGCCCTGCCGACTTTAGGCGGGGCGCTGTGGGACCTGGAGAGCGTCGGGGGGACCTCGAGCCGGGACGGGGCTTCATCGCCGCCATGGGATTCGTCGGTTTTGATCTTTGAAAGGAGATCCGCAAGAAGGCTCATGTCGAGTGTATGGTGCCGGTCATAGTCGTTTTCAGTTCTTTCCGTCTGGGTGCATTCAATAATTCAATGTTTCAGGGTTGGGTGAAAATGCCCTGAATTCCCCTGGTACAGATAAAGCAGGGTCCGGAGGCCGGGCCTGCCGGTGACCTCAAGCCCCTTCAGGTTTTGGTACGACTTGAGGGCGTCCCTGGTCTTCTGGTCGAACACCCCGTTTTTCTCGACGGCGATCCCGGCATTGGCAAGAAGCTTTTGCAGGGCCGCCGTTGCCGGGGTGCGGTCATTGTCCGGGATATAGGCGGGAATCCTGTCGTAGTTTTTCCAGAGAATGATCGCCATCCCGTGCCAGACGCTCTCCAACTCCCTGCGCGAAAGCCGTTTCTTTCCCCCCAGTCCGGCCGGTATGACATAGTCGCTGTTCGCGACCTCCGTCAAGGCAGCATAGGTCTCCCGGTCCTTTTCTCCCGGCTTGATCTGGAGCAGCAGCGGGTACCCCAGTTCTACAACCCCTTCGGCATTGCCGTCAAAGATGATCAGTTCCATGCCGCATTGCAGGGCGAGGGAGGCGAGATACTTCAGAGGAGCGGTGTGCGGGTTCGCATAGTAGTGGGGTATCTGCGGGACATTCCATGCAGCCGCCATGACATTGAACGCGTTGAATATCGCCTGGTTCGGATCGGCTCCGGAAATATCCCGTGCGACAACCGAGGCGAATGATGGGACCGGCTCGGCGGCAGGAGGAGAGACCGGGGCCGCCGGTTTCGTGCGGGAGGAGCTCACCGGCGCTGATACGGGGGGCGGTACAGCGGCCTGGGCCGGCGTCTGATTCCGGGTTTTGGAGGTGTCACGAAGCAGATAGAACGCCGCTCCGGCAGCGCAGGCCAACAGGATTCCCGCCACCGCCGTGGCTACCGCGCGAAGGGGGAAGGCGCCGGAAGTCCGGATCGGGACCGACGCCTCCATGACATCCCTGGCCCCCTGCTCGATATGTTTTTCAAACACTTCGTGGCTTTTTTCCAGGTATGCGGACATGAGACCCCGGGATGCCAGCAGGTTGATGGTGCGGGGTATGCCGTGGGACAGGGTGTAGATAAGTTCCTTGGCCTTTTGGTTGAAAAGCAGGGAGCTGTTGCCCCCCTTGATCAGTCTCGTATTGATGTAGTCCGAGGTCTCGGCGGAGTTGAGCGGCTGCAGCTTGACGCGGACCGTGATGCGCTGGTTGAGCTGCCTCAGCGGGTTCCTGATCAGTTTGTTGGAGAGTTCGGGCTGGCCGATGAGGATGATCTGGAGCAGCTTTTCCTTTTCCGTTTCCAGGTTCGACAGGAGCCTGAGTTCCTCGAGCGTGGTGCCCGGCAGTTCCTGGGCCTCGTCGACGATGATGACCACCCGCCGGTCATTCGCAGCATGGGAAAGCAAAAAATCCCGGAACGATTTCAGCATCTCGTTCTTGCTGACGCTGAGCGGTATCTTGAAATCATCGAGAATCGCCTGGAAAAATTCGTCGGGCATCAGCCGGGGGGTCATTATCAGGGCGATCTCGGCGCTTTCCTTGAATTTTTCGGTGAAGAGCCGCAGTATTGTGGTCTTGCCGGTTCCGGGATCGCCGGTCAGGACGCAGAATCCCTCTTTTCGCGTTACGCAGTATTCTAGGGACTGGAGAGCGGTGGCATGGGCATGGGAATTGTAGAAGTACGCAGTGTCCGGCGTGAGGCGGAACGGGTCGTCGGTGAGGTTGAAAAATGAGAGGTATTTCGTGGACATGCCTGACAATGGCTCCTACAATTTTCCGGCTTTGGAGACAAGATCATACATCGGGAGCAGGAGCCCCATGATGATGACTGCGAACAAGCCTCCTATGACAACCATAACAAGGGGTTCGATGAGCTTCCCGATATTGTCGATAGCGTCGTCCAGCTTTCCGGCATACCATTTAGCCAGATAAGCACACTGATTGTCAAGGGTCCCGGTGATTTCACCGATCCTGATCCTGGCGAGGGCCAGAGGAGGGAGGATGTCCTGATCTTCGAATGACTCGGATATGAGGCGGCCGTTGAGGATGCTTTCCCTGACCTTGCGGAGATTGGCGCCAAAGTACTCGTTCCCGATTGCCGGGATCATCAGGTCGAAAAGCCTCCCTATGCCGATGCCACCCTTGATGAGCATGCTGAACTGCTCGGAAAACGTGGCCATGAGCCAGTTGTGCATGACAACCCTCAGCAGCGGAGCCCTTATAAGTACCAGGTCGCGCAGATACCTGATTCTTGTGTTTCGGCCTGCAAGATATGCAATCAACGGAACAAGGGCAAGCAGAAGGATGAGCTGTTTCCAATGGGCGACCGCGTAGCTGCTTGTTGAAATGAGAGCGATGGTTAGTGCCGGGAGCTTCACCCCCAGGCTCTTCAGGGTTGCGCTCAGGCTGGGTATTACGAAGAAAATCCAGAAAAACAGAGCCCCCATGGTGGCGATAAAAGCAAGTAAGGGGTACATGAGCGCCTTTTTGACAGCATCCTTCAGTTTCTGCATCCTCATCAGGTGGTCGGCTGCATCCTTCAGGCTTTCCACCAGGGTGCCGGTTTCTTCCCCCAACGCGACAAATGTTTTCAGGATATCGGGAAAGAGCTTTCCATGGGCCTCTAATGCGCCTGAGATGGAACTGCCCCGCTCCAGCCTTTTCCGGATATCCCTGATAATGGGAATGAAAGCCTTGTTGGGTGTTGACGCGATGATATCATCGAGGCAGCCAAGGATGGGGATGCCGGCATTGATCATGACCGACAGGTTCTGGGTAAACTCCAGGACATCGCTTCTGTCGACCCGGACCGCCACCCAGGCATGCTTGAACGGATCGAACCAGCCGGAACTCCGGCGAATGGAGACAATATACAGCCCTTTTTCGCCCAGTTCTCGGGTTGCCGCTTCCTCCGAGGGAGCTTCGATAGCACCCCTGGCCGATTGCCCGGAATAATCGATGACCTTGTAAGCGTAAACACTCATCCCACGACTCTCTGGACCTCGTGCAGGGTGGTAAGGCCGGTTGCCACTTGGTTGAGTCCTTCCCTGAAAAGGGGCACCATCCCTTCGCGCTGCGCAGCCTGGGAAATGGTTTCACCGGAGGCGCCGGCGTAGATGAGTTCGCCGATCTCGCTGTTGAGGATCATGAGTTCGGCGATGGATGCCCGTCCGGCAAAGCCGCTTTTACCGCACCTGTTGCAGCCTCCTCCCCGATAGGCCGTGGAAACATCCATTCCCGCCCTGCTGAAGACATCCCGCTCCGATCCATCCAGGACATATTCTTCCTTGCAGTAGTGGCAGATCCTTCGCACCAGACGTTGGGCAAGCACCGCCAGAAGCGTCGAGGAGAGCATCAGCCTGTCCATCCCCAGATCAAAGAGTCGGGGGATCGATGACACCGCATCGGTTGCATGAAGAGTCGAGAGGAGCAGGTGGCCGGTTATGGAACCCCTGATCGCTATCTGGGCCGTTTCCGTGTCACGGATCTCGCCGAGCAGCATCACGTCCGGGTCCTGCCGCATGAATGTCCGGGAGGATGATGAGAAGGAATAGCCTGTTTTTTCGTTGACCTCTGTCTGGCGAACAAAGTTCAGGTGGTATTCTACCGGGTCCTCTATCGTTATGACATTTTTTTCGAGAAGGTCGATCTCCCTGAGGCAGGAGTAGAGCGTCGTGGTTTTGCCGCTTCCGGTCGGGCCGGTTATCAGGAGGATGCCGTGGCTCTTGTTGAAAAGCCGACGCAGGGCTTCCACGATATTGCCGTTGAGCCCCAGCGTGGAAATGTGCCTGAGAGATCCCTGGGTGGAAAGTATCCTGATGACGATGTTCTCCCCGTAAATGGTTGGGGCGGTGGATATGCGCAGATCGTACTTCTTGTTGAAGAATGTCTGGGTAAAGGCGCCGTCCTGGGGCAGCCGCTGCTCGGTTATGTCAAGCTGCGCCATGATCTTGATCCGCGAAGCGAGCACTGGGTGAGCGATTCTGGGCAGGCAATGCCCGTGGGTCAGCAAGCCGTCTACGCGGTAGAAAACGTGCAGGACCTCATTGGAAGGGGTAAGGTGGATATCGGACGCCATTTTCAGGATGCCGTCCATGATAAGAAGCTCGGCGAGTTCCGGGATGACGTCACCGAGTTCGGACCATCCGTTGTTGATGTTTTCAGAGAATGCCTCCAGCCGCTGCTGCACGGAATTCTCGGTAAAATAGTAGGCCCGTTCGAAAATGTCGCTGTAGGCATCCTGGTCCACGAGAAAAACCCTGGGCTGCTCGCCGGTCAGATGGAATGCGCTGTCCACGGCGACGACATTGCTCGGGTTCATGATCCCGATCGAAAGAACCCCGTCCTGTACCTCCAACGGGATATACCCGTGCTTGAGGGCAGTTCCCTTCGGGACAACTCTCAATGCCTGATCGGAGAGGGTGTAGTTGCGGAGGTCGAGATATTCGAGCCCGGACTGCTCCGCGATGGCTTGGGCCAGTTCCTGGGGGGTCAGAAATCCGAGGGAAATTAGCGTTTCGCCAAGCACAGCACCGGTCACTCGCTGCTGGCTGAGGGCCACGCTGAGCTGCTTTTCGCTCAGCAGCCCCCTGGAAACGAGGAGCGTTCCCAGGGGCACGGTCGAATTCTGCATTGAGGCCGCGATTTTCTTGTCCTCCATTGCTATATGGTCCAGAAACCAGGTGAGAAGTGGCGACAGGGCGTTCATGATATCGGGCGGGGCGGGCTGCTCATCAGGAGTGAACCGCCCCAGGAGCGCCGAAAGCTGTTCACGGAAGTTGCTGTGGAGAGCAGCATGTCCTTCGTATCCTGGGAACCGGTAGAGCCTCATCAGGGCTTCTTCCAGATTGAAATGGGTCGTTACATAATCCAGAAGGAACAGAACATGCGGCCTGACATCGATGTTTCTCCGTCCGGGCCGGCATTCGTCCAGCAGCGTGCCGAATCGCGACAGCAATTCCCTGTGCTGATCGTCTATGACCGCAATGCCGACTGTAAGTGAATCATCCCACAGACTACCCATATCATCTCCGCAACCGCGAACTTGAACCTGCTCTCCATACGAGCGTTTAACCTGAAAACGGCGATTGAACGGGTCCCGAGGGAAAGACTATCCAAGTATGCGCCGAATACGGGACTATTGATTGTCCACTATGCGGGGGCGCAGCAGCAGCACCAGTTCCGACCTGCTCTCGGATTTGTTGATTCTTGTGAAAAGTTTGCCCAGGTACGGAATGCTCCCCAAAAACGGCACCTTCTCTTCGCTATCAGATTCCTGCTTCGAGATCAGCCCTCCGATGATAACCGTCTGACCATCCCATATCTTGACCGTGGTTGTCATCTCCCTGAGGGCAACAGTGGGGATGGTGATCGTCAGCTGGTTGCCGGCGCTGCCGAAGGTCTGGTTCTGGAGGCTTGTCAGGTTCGAGGTTATCGGCGTAATGTTGAGCGTTATCTCGCCCGTTTCGGAGATGTACGGGATGATGCCGATGATCAGTCCGGAGAGGATGCTGGCCGTTTCAGGGGTGAAGGTGATGGAGTTGCCGGCGGCAGTGGCGGTGGTGGTGGTTGATACCTTTGAAATGAAGCTGGTGTTGGTGCCAACCGTCAGAATCGAGGCATGCCCGTTCATGACGTTGATCTTCGGATTGGAGAGGATGTTGACGGTGCCCTGGGTCTGCAAGGCTGTGAGCAGGCCCTGGAAATTAGCACTGGCAACCCCGACCTGGAAATTTGATCCAGCGGCTGCCGCCGCAGTGGCATCGGAGAGCGCCGTGGTGGCAACGTTGAGAGAGCCGAAACCGCCGCTTATCGAACCGATGGCGGCCTTCTCCAGAATCGCCCAGTCGATACCGTATTGGAACGAATTGCTCAGTTGCACCTCGATGATCCTGGCCTCAATCATCACTTGTCTGTTGAGTGTCTGTCTGACGCTGTTCAGGTATCGCTCCACTTTTTCCATGGTTCTGCGGGAGGCGGTCACGATGATGGTCCCGGTGAGGCGGTTGACGGTGATTCCCTGCTGCTGCCTGCCGGACTCCGTCTGCCGGGGCGTTTTGGCGGCGGTTGATCCGGCGGCGGGAGCATTTTGCGCCTCCTGCTTCCCCATGATCTCTTCAAGGGATTTTTCCATGGTTGTCCAGAAATCATACGCCTTGACGTCCGCCTTGCTCCCTAACGATATGGTCCCCTTCAGGCCGTTGGTCCCGGAAGACGAGATGATATCCCCCCCCACATCCATGGAGAAGGTGTTGACCAGGGCGGGGTGCCCCAGTTCGAATATCCTGGTGCCCATCGCTTCGACTTTCAGGAGATTGTTGTCGATGGTATAGTAACAATCGAGGCTGGAGAAGATGATCTTGAGGGCATCCTCTGCCAGCGCATTCTTGAGGGAAAGCGTGACTCGCTGGTCGAGGTTGACATCCTTGTCGACCATGAGATTCAACCCTGTCGCATCGGCCAGGATATGGAGAACATCACTGAGAGTGCTGTCTCTGAGCACTATATTGACGGTCTTGGTTTTGAGCGGAACGATATCTTCCGACAGGGAGGCAAACGGGGGTGGAGCGGGTTCGGAGGCCGGAGGTTTGGTGTCGTAATTCCATTTCGGTGAGCGGGGAATA
The DNA here is from genome assembly GCA_003151775.1 of Geobacter sp. Classification (GTDB taxonomy): domain Bacteria; phylum Desulfobacterota; class Desulfuromonadia; order Geobacterales; family Pseudopelobacteraceae; genus Oryzomonas. Next base: position 10,579 of record PLYK01000068.1, read on the forward strand.
TCCTCCTTGATGAGGTGTTCATCAGGTACTGTGTTCTTCTTTTGCGCTGAACAGGCCGTACAAGAAAAAACGGCCATCACCAGGATCAGCCGCAAAGAAAAACGGACGGCGCCATTCATCAATCGAAGCTTAGCCATAGATCCTTTCCGGCATTTCTCATCAAAACCCGTCTTTTCTCGATTTTAACAACCAGGCTATTACCGAACGTTGAGCCTTCGCGAAGTACTTGACCATCAATAATGGCATATTTCATATTATTGTCATAATATATCATGGAAATTTGAGGCGGACTATCATTATTATAGCGCCGGCGCGGTTTCCTGCCCATCAAGGCTGTTATCGAAGAGTAATTCCGGCCGGCCGGCCGGATCTCGGTCCCGGCACCGTCAGCTGAGGCCGGCTTTTTCAAGGAAGCACGGACCGGCCAGTTTAATCCGGAAAAGGCTTCTCTTGACCTTGGCCCGATATTCATCGAGGGGGAGCCGGAGAAATTCATAACCTCAATTTCGGATGAAGACAATTCAGCATCGGGGGCCTTCCAGAAAAAGAAAGCAGCAGGCACGGCGATTGCCAGCGCAGACACCACAAGCAGGGTTTTCGCAGGAGTATCAACGGTCATGGCGAGTTGTCACTGAAGGCAAGGACCTTGCCGCTGACGGCACACGACAGCACGTTGCCGTCTTTTGCCGCGGAACGGGTAATTGAGACGGAGCTTACTACGGTCAAGGGGTAATCGATCTCTTCCAGTGCGTTGACCGTGTTAAGGAAGTAATTAAAATCAGGGTTCAAAAACTTGAGGGTGTAGTTGAGCGTCACTTCCTCCCCCTTTTTCTCAATGCTTGCGATGGTCAGATCGTTTGGCTTGAAACGGGTTTTAAGGTCATCGATTCTGGCGTAGATAAGCTTTTCAACAGATGCGTTTTTACCATCGGCAAGAAAGTGGGATTTTAGCTGTGCCAGTGACATTCTCCGGTTAATATTGACTCCTTTCAAAAGTTTGAGTCCGTCACTGGCGCGAAGAAGCTCGCGGTTGGTCTTTTCCTGGACCTGCATGGTTCTCAACAGACTCACACAGACCATGGATGAGATGAAAAACAACGCCAATGCCATCCAATAGCGTTTTTTCAGTTGTCTTACCTCAGTTTCAAGTCCATTTTTGCTCATTGTCATCTGGCCTGTTGACCGGCTCCGACGTATCGGGCCTGAATACTGAAGGTTTTCTGAGTTATGGCAAGGTTGCTTGATAAAACTGTGAAACCGGGGAGCTTGCTGAGCCGCTCGATTATCATTTCAAAGACGGCCTGGACATTGCTGAAGCCTGAAACATTGATATCACCGTCGATCCGGACGTTCATGAACCCTTCCTGATCTTGGATGGATAGCCCGTTGATAGAGAACTCCTGAGAATCCAGACGGGAAAGGGAAGCAATTGCCGTGGCCTTACCACTGTGAATCAAAGTGATCGCCTGCTGAAGATGTTTCACTTCTCTGTCAAATTTTTTGTAGGTCGCAAGCTCATCACTGGCGGCGCTCAGGCGCGACCTGATATTCACGATGCCGGTCTTCAGGTCCGAAATGTTTATGTATTCAGCAATGGCGCACCCTGTCGCAATGAGGGCCAAGGCCACCATGAGCCGGCTCCCCCACGAAAGCATGCTTCTGATTTGCTTTTCGGAGACGTACTCCCAGGGGAGGATGTCGCCGGTGCGTGGAGCTTCGAAATAGTGCATGACCGCAGCGAGCGGAGCGATGTAAGCGGTGGCAAGATGATCAGGGACCCCGTCAAGCGCAGGTGGAAATGAATATTTCATTGGCACGGTCAGAAGAGTGGCAAACTCATCTGGTGTTTCCTGCCGGGTCAGCAGGACCGATTCCACGGTTGTCATGCGAAGGGATTGCAGCCCGTAATCAAGTGTCATGTTGATATTCTTGATATCCTCGGAGAGCAGAGCCGCGCCGGTAGAGATTATTTTACGCATGAAGGCGAGTTCAGTGTTCGCACCGAACAATAGGAGCTTTTCACCTGGAATAGGCACAATGAAAAGGCGTGTCCGGCCTGCATCGTCACGGCAGGCTGAGACCCCCATCCTGAAAATGGAGTATGGGGCCGCATAGGCATGTGAAATCATCTTGCCGTGACGAGTGAAGACGTCCAGGAAAGCCGCTAAGGGGGGGGCAGCATAACTGAAAGCTGCAATTTTGTTGTAAGTCCTGGCTTCGATCGTTGTCTGGCCGATGATGCTAAAAAACGACGTGAAAGAAGTCAGTTCTGGGTGGGTTTTTCGTATTTCGGAACGGACCAGTGTGGCATAATGATCTGCGGCTGCAGGGGGGAGAGAAAGCATGTCCTGGGAAAAAATCGACGGGTTGTAGCAGATAATAAGGTTTTTGCCTTTGCAATTTTCGAGAAACGCTCCCAACTCGTCTTCAGGAAACGTATGGGCATCAAGAATGGTTAATGCGCCCCCTGAATGGCAAGCTTGCACAGCTTGGACAAGTACGCCGTCGAAATAAAAGGAATATACGTTGCTCATTGTTCCTTTCCGGGCGGAAACCAGCCGATTATCGCAGCAAAATACACGCATTAACCCCGGATGTCAATTGGAGGCTCTCGTGCAGAAAATGGCCTTAAAAAGTTTCCGTCCGAAAAGGGTTTTTTCCCGCCCAGGCGGCGTCAATCTTCGGGCCTGCTTGTGACTTCGGCCGTTGGCCTCACCCATCGGGCGCCTTCGCGGTATAATTTAGCAAGTAAATTGTGCGGCGTACCGATGTACGCCTCCGCGCANNTGATTTCCTGGCCTGGACAAAAAATCCCTCCTTCCGGATCGGAAACCAATAGTTTCTCATCCGGAGTTTCCGTATATGGAAACTTAATGACTTGCCCCCCAGACCACTGTCTCTGGTCCTCCTCCGGTCCCGTTTGATCGCAGAGGGCTTGCTTGGCCGTTACGGAAATATGTTGTTTTTCTTGGATAAAAAGCCGTTATGGGCCGCAACAAGCCATGCAGCCTGTATCGTCTGCCGTCTTTCCCCTTGACAAAAACTCCTTGCCGGTGCTAAAAAAATTATTCTTCGGGATGTAGCGCAGCCTGGTAGCGCACCTGCTTCGGGAGCAGGGGGCCGCTGGTTCAAATCCAGTCATCCCGACCATTAAATAATAGGCGCTTACGACGATTTTCGTAAGTGCCTTTTTCTTTGTAAGCGCTCGTGTAACCTCTGGTGCAACCTGTATGTGTTATTACTACCATAATGGGACGATGCCTGCAAGATCATCCTGGCCTCTGATTCTACGCTCACGCTGCCAGTCTCCTTTCAAAATATAGAATTTCGTTTTTTTGATCATATAAGGTCTATTTATGCGTATAAAGCCTATCTGCAATTGTAATTCAGATAGAAAAACCGTAAAATCGAATTGCTTAGACTCTACAGAAAAGGACAATTACCATGGGTTTTTTCAATAAAATATTCATGACAAACGATAAAGCGGATGGGACCACTTCAGAACCACGAAAAGTTGATTTCATCGCAACTCTGTCAATGCACCTGCGCGGTGAAGCGACCCCGGCACTCAACAACTATATCAAGATCACAGAAGAAGTCCCAGACGATAATCTTGCCCCATTTTTTGCCTCAGCCATTAAGGCTGATCAGGGTAATATTGTTGAAGCAGCAGAGAATCTCCGCTTACTCAGCAAGCGTATTTCATTGAAAGAGGAGACCATTTCACGTGCAGTCTCTCTTGACCTGATTGCCCTTTTGAGTGATGATCCATTTCTAAGTGTTCCTGCTGTAGCGGATATTGTCGTATCTTTCGGAGACATTCTCAAAAAGGAAGGCTTTGTACGGGAAAGTGCGGTTTGTTTCGAAATTGCCGCAGAAATTGTCCCTGACAATGCCCATGTGCTTTATAGGCTTGGGGATACGCTTCACGACCTTGGTATCTACGACTATGCAGAGTCAGTGCTGCAGGAAGCCCTTAAATACGCGCCAAACCACTGGGATGCGCTCTATACGTATGCAGTGCTGCTACAGGATCTCAAGCGTTATGAAGAGGCAATTACGTACTATGAAAAAGCCGTCAAAATGAACCCGGGCCATGTTAAATGTCAAAACAATTACGGCGCGGCGCTCATGATGATAAACCGGCTTGATGAAGCGCTCGCCCATTGCACTAAAGCTGAAGAATTAGCCCCGGATTTCCTGCCGGTTAAGATCAATCTCGGCAATATTCATTTACTGTTGCAGCAATATGAAACTGCACGCACGAACTATTTGGAAGCCATCTCGCTGGACAAGAATCTTGCCCCGGCATATTTCGGACTCGCCTCGGCTGAACACAAATTGGGAAGGGACTCTGGACGAGTTCGTGAGTTATACCTCAAGGTCATTGAACTCAACCCATCAATCCCCGACGCTCATCATGCAATGGGCAACCTGCTGGCACATGAGGGTAATCCGGAAGCGCTGTCGTACTTTTCGGCAGCAGCGCAATTGAACAATAATCTGGAAAATCTTCATAAAGATTTCGGAAATGCCTGTCTAAAGCTGGGGAGGAGGGAAGAAGCGCTTGAACACCTGATAATAGCCCATGAACAGAACCCGGATGACACAGCGACGCGGGACACGCTTTCGAGGATGGAAGAGGAAATGCGGACCGCTTGAAGGTTGAAAAAGTTTGGAATATTACAAATTCCCCGCAGCATAGGAGGCTGGCAATAATAAGTTGAACAAATTGCGCTCAGATTTTGGTCGGATTTGGCTGTAGCGATTGAACAAAACCTTAAGGCGTAGCAGGGCTACGTCGAGGATTTTGTGATTGAGCTGCGGTCAAAGATGGCCGGAAGATGAGATGCAAGATGTTCATGTTATTGTTGCTAGCCTCCTAACGACAGGGTGATTTATTAAAAACTGGAGCGTGACGCCATGGTCTTGTCCTTCGACATTCAAACTCAATCAATTTTTGCCGAAATAATTAACGATCAAAATGCTGTACGATATGAATGCACCTTATCTGTTTGCCCCAGTCCAACTTGCGGTTGCAGGGTAATACAACTGGATTTGTCGCAAATTGACGCCGGAGACAATGACGTTAAGCTTCTTTCCAGATATGTGAAGATAGATCTATTTGACAAATCTTTGGAACCTATGAAAAAAGATAATCCGCAGCTGGATGAGTTGCGCTTTGCCAAAAAGTTTCTTGCCTGTCTCAATGATGAAGATTTCGATCTTCTGTCCAAGAAACATTTTGAAATCAAGAACCGGCTGACCGAAGAAGCGGAACCGGCTGCGATTGATGCCTATTTTGATTTCCAGAGTATCGAACGTAACGGTGTCATGTCCGGCTACAACAATGTGTTACCGTTTGCCGATCATTTGTATGCGACACTGGCAGGGAAGAAATACCGCATCATTGATCAATATTGCCTCCGATCGCAGTGCCTCTGTACCGATACCAACTTGAGCATTATTGATCTTGACGAGTCTGGCGGAAGAGGAAAAGAATTAAGTTGTATAGGCGTGAACTATGAGAAAAAGAGTTGGAAGATGGTGGATGATGGATCTTTGGCATTGGGTCTGGACGTACTGCGTTCCGCCTTGGAAAATGAGATTCCCGATCTTTACGATACCCTGCACAAACGGCATGTCAGGCTCAAGTCAATATACACCTTCAGCAAAATGAAACATTTTGACGCCATTAAACCATCTATTTTGCCAAAAGTCGGCAGGAATGACCTGTGTCCATGTGGCAGCGGAAAGAAGTTCAAGAAGTGCTGTTCCGATAAATTGACGAGCGAACATCGGATGAGGCTCAATTCCATGGACTCGAACAACTGAAGCCGGCTGCCTGAAGCCCGAAACTGCAACAACATCGGGACATTGCTTATTTCACCCTTCAGGCTGTCTCACCAACCCCGGCCACCTCAAGGAGGACGAGATGCGTTACCCCGTTTTGCTGCTTGCGCTGGTCCCTGTTTTTTTGAGTGCGCAGGCCCCGGCCGCTGATATTTCCCTGCTTGCCGGCTGCACCAACAAGGTATTCGACGAGATCAACCGGACCCATAAATGGTCGGGCAAGGCGCTGGCCGCATGCCCGGCAACGATTGTCGTGGAAAAGCGGACGGACGGTGTGCTGGTGACCGCATGGGCAACCCGGAGCGCCGAGGGAGGGTGGGTCAGGACCGCCTTCTCAGGGGCCATGGGGTACGGCGAGATCGCCAGCAAAAAGGAACTGGCAAGGGCCGGCCGCGATATCATGGCCCGGGCCAGGCGTCTTGAACGCTGCCTGGATTCGATCAACACGGTCAACGATCCGCTTGAGTGCCGCGACCGGGCGACCAAGTCCTATGCCGCCGGCGAGGAAAGCGGCGTGGAGAACGACCGGATCGTCTGGCTGGATGACGATGGCCGCCATACCGTCGTGGAATACGCCTTCGGGAACACCACCTCGACCCCCAGCCCACCCGCCGAACTCTTCAACGGCCAGCAACAGCCGCCAGGCATGATCATCGATCTGCACCTGAATCGATGACAGACCTCAGCGCTCCAGGATAAAGGTGACCGGGCCGTCGTTGACCAGGTGCACCTTCATGTCGGCCTGGAAGATGCCGGTCTGCACCGGCAGGCCGAGCCGTTCGAGCGCCCCCGTGAAATAGTCGTAAAGCCGTTTGCCCTCTTCCGGCGGGGCCGCCGTGTCAAAGGAGGGGCGCCGCCCCTTGCCGCAATTGCCCGCCAGGGTGAACTGGGAAACAGCCAGGACCGACCCCCCAACATCCGCCAGCGCAAGGTTCATCTTGCCCTCCTCATCGGCGAAGATGCGCAGGCCGGCGATCTTCTCCGCCAGCCAATCGGCCCGCGATTCGTCGTCCCCCTTCTCCACGCCCAACAGGACCAGGACACCTTTCCCGATCCGGCCGACAAGGTTTTCGTCCACGGTGACGGAAGCAAAACTTACCCGTTGAATAACCGCTTTCATTGTTTTTTCCCGTCAGCCGGCCTCCAGCTTCAGTTGTACCCAAACTGGGGACAACTGAAGCTTCTTAGCTCTTAGAAGTCAGATCTTCACCAACTCATACTTCCTCGTCCCCAGGCCGATCTTCTCGCCATGCTCCAACTGCACCTCCCACGGGATATGGGGATACACGCCGCGAAACTTGTCGCCCCCCGGCTCATGGCCGCTCTTAAGGGCCGACCCCTCGTTGCCACGCGCAGCGTTGACCAGGTCGGCGCAGGCCTGGTCGATGGCCACGGGGTCGCAGGAGGCGCAGATGCCGATGTCGTTGACAACCGGCGCATCGGCGTGGCCGTAGCAGTCGCAGGCCGGCGAGACCTGGGTGATGAAGCTGAGATAGACCGCCCGGCCCGCCTTGCCGGCAAGGGCGCCCTTGGCGTACTCGGCCATCTTCCTCATCACCAGGTCGGCCGCCTCGTTCCACTGGATATCGATGACCTTGGCCGGGCAGACGGTGATGCAGCGGCTGCAACCGGCGCACAGCTCGGGATCGATGGTTGCCTTCCCCTCGATGATCCGGATGGCGTCGTGGGCGCAGGCCTTGAGGCAGGCGCCGCAGCCGGTGCAGTACCTGTCGGCCACCTTGGGGGCCACGGTGGAGTGCTGCACCAGCTTGCCCTTGCGGCTGGCGCACCCCATGCCCAGGTTCTTGATGGCCCCGCCGAAGCCGGTCAGCTCGTGGCACTTGAAGTGGGTCATGCAGACCAGCGAGTCGGCCTCGGCGATCTCGGCGCCGATGTGGACCTTTTTCAGCAGTTCGCCGTCAATGGCGACCGCCGTCTCGTTCACCCCGCGCAGGCCGTCGCTGATGATCAGCGGTGCCCCCGCGCAGGCATAGCCGAAGCCGTTCTTGATGGCGCAGGTCAGGGCCGAGACCGCCTCCTTGCGTTCGCCGGGGTAGAGGGTCGTCGAATCGGTCAGAAAGGGCCGTGCCCCCAATTTCTTGATCTCTTCCACCACCCGCCGGGCAAAGATCGGGCGGATGAAGGCGCTGTTTCCCTTTTCGCCGAAATGGATCTTGACCGCCGTCAGATCCCCTTCGGCAATCTGTTGGCCCATGCCGGCCAGGGCCAGAAGATGGCTGATCTTGTCGAACAGGTTTTCCTTATGTCCGGCCCGCATATCGGCAAAATACACCTTGGACATGGCTTCCTCCGCGAAATCGATTTTTTTGACCCGTGTCAAGCAAAGCAGTGGTGATCGAATATACTGTTCATACCACAGAAAAGCTAAAAACTCACCTGCGCGTTTATTCAGGCACACGGCGAAAGGGACATCTCCCCCAACGTGCTCAATTTCCTGGTGGAGAACTTCAACCTCGGCCCGATCACCACCGCTGATGCCGACCTGAAGGCGATCCTGGGATAACCTTCTTTCGTGCCGCAATCCGGCGGCAACAAGCAGGACCGATAATCAAAAGCCCCCTGACTTTCCGGTCAGGGGGCTTTTGATTATGGCCGGCAGGTCAAAACAGCGATTACGGAATGTAACGCACTTTTAATCAATTACAGAGATTTTCAGGATCGTATTAAAGTATTATTACGGCCTGCCGATATATCAAGGTGAATACAACCGTTATGGCGTAAGCCAAAATGGTTTGCACTGCGGGGATCATATGGCTGTAGCAGACATTTCATTGACATCGGGAATGAGGGGGTCGCTGTACTCGCTGCAACGTATCAGCAGCGACATGGCCCGCACCCAGATGCGACTCTCCACCGGCCTCAAGGTCAATAGCGCCTTGGACAACCCCACAGATTTCTTTGCCGCCCAGGACCACTTAAACCGGGCCTCCGACTTGAATGAAAGGTTGGATGGCGTCAGTGAGGCAATACAGACCATCAACGCCGCCAACGACGGCATCACCGCTATCTCATCATTGCTGAATGCCGCCAAGGGAATTGCCTCTGCTGCTCAAGGCACCAACGACCAGGCATCCCGCTCCGCCTACTCCCATCAGTTCACCGAGATACTCTCCCAAATAGACACCATCAAGGGCGACAGTAGTTACCGTGGCACCAACCTGCTGGGTAGTCAGTCATTGACCGTTGACTTCGCCGCAATAACCGGCCAATCCACACTGACCATCGCCGGGTTTGACGCTTCCAGTAGCGGCTTGGGGCTGACTCAGCCGATCTCCACCCCAAGTATTACAAACACCACAACCACCACAACCACCACCGCAACCACCGATGTGAGCAATAACATTGCGTTAGGCGGTTCTGATCCCGTTGTGATCAACAGCGATGGTACCGTCACGGCTGTTACCAACTACGGTGGCGTACCACTACCTCCTGGCCTGTCCGGTGTTGTTTCCGTTGCTTCCGGTAATGGTTTCTCATTGGCATTGAAGGGCGACGGGACGGTTGTCGGCTGGGGTGATGATTCGAACGGGGTGGTAACCGGCGCTGCGGCATTGACTAACGTTACGGCCATTTCAGCCGGAAGCGGTACAGGCCAAGGATTCGGATTGGCATTAAAGAGCGACGGGACGGTCGTTGGCTGGGGGGATAATTCGTTGGGGCAGACGAATATCCCTTCCGGATTGAATAATGTCGTAGCTATTTCTGCAGGATACGGCTTCGGTTTGGCATTGAAGAGCGACGGGACGGTCGTCGGCTGGGGTGATGATTCGAACGGTGTGGTAACTGGTGCCTCGGCACTGAGTAACGTCACGGCCATTTCAGCCGGAGGCGCATTCGGATTGGCATTGAAGAGCGACGGGACGGTCGTCGGCTGGGGTGATGATTCGAACGGAGTGGTAACAGGCGCCTCGACACTGAGTAACGTCAAGGCTATTTCAGCTGGAGTATCTTTCGGATTGGCATTGAAGAATGACGGGACGGTCGCGGGGTGGGGAGATGATTCTGCAACTCAAATTGATATCACTCCGGGCCTTAATAACGTCGTAGCTGTTGCCGCCGGCGTTTTTGGCGGTATTGCCATGAAAAACGATGGTTCCATCGTTGATTGGGGAGCTCTTTCTCCATATCCCCCCCTGTCCGGAGTGAAAACCACAGGTGGCACTATCTCTATCTCTACCTCTACCTCTACCAATACTCCCGGTTCCGGCAGCAACAGCATCTGGTCTACGGACGGCGGCATTCAGACATCCCTTGGTCAATTAGATACCGCTATCGCCAAAATACGCACGATATCCACAACTCTCTCCAGCAACAACAATATCCTCACAACACGTCAGACCTTCACAGACAGCATGATAAATATTTTGCAGACCGGTTCCGACAATCTCACGCTTGCCGACATGAATGAAGAGGGCGCTAACATGCTTATGCTGCAGACAAGGCAAAGCCTTGCAACTACCAGCTTAAGCCTTGGCGCTCAGTCGGCACAGGCAGTATTGCGGCTGTTATGACCATTTGGATTGCGGTATCAGTCCATGTCATTGTCACCATCATGAATGCAACTCAATTTCTCATCTATTTCAACTAAATGACCAGGTACTTCATGGGAGGATGTATGCGGAAAAAAATAGCTTGGCTATACCGAGGAATCCTGCTTCTTTTGCTGAACCTGGTGGTTGTCACGGGTGCGCAGGCGGGTTGGATCGCGTACGACTTCGGGATTAGTTCGAATATTGCTAGTTCTCTAGCGCTCAACCCGTCGGGACTTCCGTACGTCGTGTTTCAGAATGAGAACGCCGGCGCCGGCGGAACAGGATGGATGATAACCGAGAGCGCATCTGGCGCATGGTCGGACGTTAAATTTTCTTCAGGCGAGGCTATTGACAACGCCGGGAACACTAATGCTAGTTCTGTGATGTCTGTGTCGGTCGCGCCGAGTGGAGTGCAATATGCAGCATATCCAGATGGCACCAGTGGCTATAAATGTAGAGTTGTAAAACTTGTCGCCTCCACCACCACCGCTAATACGACTGACCTGACGGATCTCGGTACATGCTCCATTGGTAAAGCCATATACATCTCTATAGTCACTGCTCCGGACGGGACACCTTATGTAGCGTTTCAGGACCTCGGGAATGGAAGTATGTTGACGGTCAAGAAGTATAGTTCCGGCAGTTGGACTGCGGTCGGAACTCCATTCGTTGTAGGCGCGTGGGGGGGGTTGTCATTGGCGGTCGATCCGAGCGGGGTCGTTTACGTGGCGTATACAGATAGTTCCAATAGCAACATGTTGACAGTGAAAAAGTATGCCGGTAGTTGGACACTGGTGGGGGTTGCCGGTTTCTCTGGAGAACAAGTCAATAGCCCTTCATTGGCGATCGACTTGGACGGAACACCTTATGTTGCGTACTCGGCCAATTCCAGCAGCTATAAAGCGAAACTAATGAAGTACAGTGGCGGGACCTGGAGCATGGTAGGGAGCACTATATCTCCAGGCGCTGCCTTCTCAAGCTCTCTTGCGATAGCCCAGAATGCGGCTCGAACCCCCTTGGTGGCGTATGGGGACGCTACCGCTAATGGTTGGAAAGGTACCGTGAAGGCGTTTAGCGGCGGCAACTGGAATGTTGTTGGGAGTGCCGGATTTACCACAGGCCAGGCCTCTCCAATGATTGCGATCACTCCGGGCGGGACTCCCTGGGTGACATATACAGACCTCTCATCCTCCAAAGTGATGGTGATGAATTATCCGTTATTAATTTCAGGTGCACCGTCCACAAACGCCACGGTAGGCACAGCATACAGCTTTACTCCCACGGTCGGCAACGCCAACAGTTTCAGTTACAGCGGCACCCTTCCGCCGGGACTGAACTTCAGCACCTCGACCGGCGCCATCACCGGCACCCCGACCACCGCCGGCACCTACAGCAACATCGTCATCACAGCATCCAATTATACCAGCACGGCAAATTTGGCCGCTTTCACCATAACCGTTGCCGCCGCCGCTCCCGGCGCACCCACAATCACCACAGTCACTGCCGGCAACAACCAGGCCACGGTAAACTTCACCGCACCCGCATCCAACGGCGGCAGCGCCATCACCGGCTNNGAGTAACTGCCGTTGCCGGCAACGGCCAGGCCACGGTAACCTTCTCTGCGCCGGCTTCAAACGGCGGTAGCGCCAATTACCGGTTACACGGTCAGCGGTGGTGGTGTAGACAGCAATTCCGGTTCGACTCTCCCTTTCCCATACAATAACCGGTCTTACCAACGGCACCGCCTATACCTTCACCGTCTAAAGCGGCCAACTCTGTCGGCGCCGGTCTGGCATCGGCCGCATCAAACTCCGTAACGCCGCAGCAGGCCGGACAAACCATCACCTTCGCCCAACCGGCAGCGCAGACTTATGGGACCACACCGACACTTACGGCCTCCGCAACCTCGGGCCTGACGGTATCCTTTACCTCCGCAACCACCGGTGTCTGCACTATCACCTCTCCTGGCGGGGTTGTGACCTTTGTAACCGCCGGCACCTGTACCATCAATGCCGATCAGTCCGGCAACGCTGGCTACAGTGCCGCGACGCGGGTAAGCCAATCATTCCCGGTCAACGCCGTTGTTCCTGGCGCCCCGACCATCGGCACCGCTTCCGGCGGCAACACCCTGGCATCGGTCACCTTTGCTGCGCCTGCCACCACCGGCGGCAGCGCCATAACCGGCTACACCGTCACATCCAGTCCCGGCGGTCTTACCGGCACCGGTTCAACAAGCCCGATTACGGTGTACGGCCTGACCAACGGCACACCCTATACCTTTACCGTTAAAGCGACAAACTCTGCCGGCACCGGTGCCGCATCGGCAGCATCGAACAGCGTGGCTTCGACGATCGTTTTCACACCTGTCACCAATTCGTGGCTTTACCACACCGCGACGCAACTCTCCAACGGGAAGATACTCATTGCCGGCGGAGAGGATAAAAGCGGCAGCAAACTTTTTACAGCGGAACTCTATGACCCGGCCACCGGTCTCTTCACCACGACCGGCAACATGACCACGACGCGCATGTACCACACTGCGATTCTGCTCCCCAACGGCAAGGTGCTCATTGCCGGGGGGCAGGGGGGGGCCGGCAACCTGGCCAGCGCAGAGCTGTACGACCCGGCCACCGGTCTCTTCACCGCCACCGGCAGCATGAGCACGGCGCGCTATAAACACACCGCGACGCTGCTCGCCAACGGCAAGGTGCTCATCGCGGGGGGTCAGGGAGCCAGCGTTCTAAACAGCGCAGAGCTGTACGATCCAGCCACCGGTCTCTTCACCGTCACCTCCACTGCCATGACAAAAAACCGTACGTTCCACACTGCGACGCTGCTTTCCAATGGTAAGGTGCTCGTTGCCGGCGGGTATAACGGTTCCGGCTATGAGGCCAGCGCGGAACTGTACGACCCGGCCAGCAATACCTTTAATGCCACCGGCAGCATGGCCACTGTGCGTAATCACCAGACCTCAACGTTGCTTCCCGATGGCACGGTGCTCATAACAGGTGGGTGGAATAGCACCAACGGTTTTCTGGCGAGCGCGGAACTGTACGACCCGACCTCCGGCACCTTCAGCGCAACAACCAACAGCATGTCCGCGGCACGCGAAGCCCACAGCGCAACGCTGCTCCCCAACGGCAAGGTGCTTATTGCCGGGGGAAATAATGGCACTTCACTGGCCAGCATGAATCTGTACGATCCGTCTGCCAAGACCTTTACCCCTATCGGCAACATGATCTCGGCGCGCCAATATCACATCGCAATGATGCTTACCACATGCCAGGTGCTCATCAGTGGTGGAGATTCCAATGGCGGCACTCTGTCCACCTCGGAGCTGTACAATCCGGCTATTGCGAGCTTCTCTGCCACCAGCAGCATGACCGGTGCGCGTTTTAGTCATACGGCAACTACGCTGCCCAATGGTAAAGTGCTCATCGCCGGAGGGCAGGGAAGTAGTGGTTTTCTGGCCACTGCGGAGTTGTACGACCCGTCCACCGGTCTCTTTACCACCACCGGCGCCATGAGCGCGGCGCGCAAATACCACACCGCTACGCTGCTGCCCAACGGCAAGGTGCTCATCGCCGGGGGGGAGTTAAGTGGCGAAGGCAGCGAACTGACCAGCACAGAACTGTACGACCCGTCCACAGGTTTCTTCACTGCCGCCGGCGCCATGACCACGAAGCGCGCCAAACACACCGCGACGTTGCTCGCCAACGGCCGGGTGCTCCTTACCGGAGGGCAGTCCAATGGCGGCGGCAGCGAAATGTCCAGCGCAGAGCTGTACGACCCGTCCACCGATGTCTTCACCGCAACCGGCAACAGCATGGCGGTGGCGCGCAATCACCACAGCGCGACGTTGCTCCCCAACGGCAAGGTGCTCATTGCCGGAGGGTGGAATGGTATTAACTCTTTTCTGTCCAGTGCGGAACTGTACGACCCGACCACCGGTACCTTCACGCTAAGCAACAGCAACCTGATATACGCACGTGAATGCCACACCGCAACATTGCTCACCAATGGAAAGGTTCTCATCGCGGGAGGGTGGAATGGTTCAACTTATTTTTCCAGCGCGCTGATGTACGATCCGGGCACCGATCTCTTCACCTCAACCAACGGCAACATGACCACGCCTCGCGTGTATCACACCGCAACGCTGCTCCCCAACGGCCAAGTTCTCATCGCCGGTGGGTATAACTCAACGTATCTGTCCAGCGCGGAATTATACGATCCCCCGACCAATACCTACATCGCCACTGGCGGCATGGCCACAGCGCGCGAATACCACACGGCGACGCTGCTCCCCAACGGCAAGGTGCTTATCGCCGGGGGGCAAAACAGCTCCAGTCTATCCAGCGCAGAACTGTACGACCAAGGGGAGGGTTTCAACGATTCCGCTCGCCCGGTCATCACCGGCATCTCCACCGCAACCGACCTGTCACTCGGCGGTAGCGGCTTCACCGGCATATCCGAAGGGTCGACCGGCTCCGCCAACAGTTCCGCCACCAACTACCCGCTGGTGCAATTGCGGCGTGTGGATAACGAACAGTCCGGCTTTATCCTGACGGACCCCAGCGTCAACTGGTCGGCATCTTCCGTCTCCACCAGTAATGCCGCTCTTGCCGGATGGCCGAACGGTAATTATCTGGCGACTGTTTACGCCAATGGCATTCCAAGCTTGTCATCGGTAATCATGCTCGCCGCTCCCGATGCCCCGACCAACGGCAGCGCTACCAACGAAAACGCTCAGACAACGGTCAGCTTTGAGGCCCCTGTTTTTATCGGAAGCAGCGCCATAACCGGTTACACTGTTACCTGCAACCCGGGCAACCTCACCGGCAGTGCCGGCAATAGCCCGATCACCATAACCGGCCTGACTAACGGCGCCACCTATACCTGCACCGTGACGGCCACCAACTCTTTCGGTACCAGTCCGGCGTCCGGGGCCTTCAACTCCACGCCCCAGATGAGTAGTCAGTCCATCACCTTCACCCCGCCGGGTGCGCAGACTTTTGGGACCACGCCGGCACTCACGGCCACCACAGACTCTGCCCTGCCGGTATCCTTTACCTCCGCAACCCCCGGTGTCTGCACCATCACCGCCGACGGGGCCTTGGCCTTCGCAACCGCCGGCACCTGTACCATAAATGCCGATCAGGCGGGCAATGCATTCTTCAGCCCTGCGCCACAGGTACACCAAGACATCACGGTCAACGCCGTTACTCCGGATGCGCCGACCACCGTCACGGCTACCGGCGGCAACACCCAGGCAACGGTTTCCTTCTCTCCCCCCGGTTCTAATGGCGGCAGCGCCATAACCGGCTACACCGTCACATCCATCCCGGCAGGCGGGATCGACAGCAACGCCGGGACAACAGCTCTTTCTCATGTCATGACCGGCCTGACCAACGGCGCCACCTATACCTTTACCGTCACCGCTACCAACTCAGTCGGCGCCGGTCCGGCTTCAGGCAACTCCGGCCCGGTAACGCCACAGGGCGTACAGACCATCACTTTCGCCCCGCCGGCAATACTGAGTTTTGGGGCCGCGCCGCTGCTCACGGCCACCGCAGACTCCGGCCTACTGGTATCCATTGCCTCCGCAACCCCCGGTGTCTGCACTATCACCAACGAGTTCTTGACCTTGGTATCGCCCGGCGCCTGTACCCTTTACGCCGATCAGTCCGGCAACGCCGGCTTCAGCCCAGCGCCGCAGGTGCGCGGAGACATCACGATCAACGCCGTTACTCCGGATGCCCCTGCCATCGGCACCGCAATCGGCGGCATTGCCCAGGCAACGGTTACCTTTTCTGCTCCCGGTTCTAATGGTGGCAGCGCCATAACGGGCTACACCGTCACATCCAACCCGCCAGGCGGCACGGACAGCAACGCAGGGACAACAGGCCTTTCCCATGTCGTGACCGGCCTCACCAACGGCACCACCTATAACTTCACGGTCACTGCTACCAACCTGCTCGGCACCGGTTCGGCTTCAGGCGTCTCAAACTACGTAACGCCGCAGTTGGCCGGGCAGGCCATCACCTTCGCCCAGCCGGCAGCACAGACGTTCGGGACCACGCCGGCACTTACGGCCACCTCGGACTCCGCCCTGCCGGTATCCTTTACCTCCGCAACCACAGGTGTCTGCACTATCACCTCCCCAGGCGGGGTCGTGACATTTGCGGCAGCCGGCCAATGTACCATCAACGCCGATCAGGCCGGTAACGCCACCTTCAGCACCGCGCAGACGGTAAGCCAATCCTTTATGGTCACCGCCATCGCTCCGGGTGCCCCGGCCACCGTCACAGCTACCGGCGGCAACACCCAGGCAACGGTTTCCTTCACCGCGCCGGCTTCCAGCGGCGGCAGCGCCATAACCGGCTACACGGTCACGTCCAGTCCCGGCAATGTGACCAGCACCGGCACAACAAGCCCGATTACCGTGAACGGTCTTACCAACGGCACTGCCTATACCTTCACGGTCACAGCTACCAACGCTGCCGGTACCGGTTCGGCTTCAGCCATCTCCAACTCCGTAACACCGCAGAAGGCCGGCCAGACCATCTCATTCGCCCCAACATCTCCAATGAACTTTGGTACTACACCGACAGTTACGGCCACGGCATCCTCTGGTCTGCCGGTGTCCTTTAGCACCGCAACCCCCAGTGTCTGCACCATCACACCCGGTGGAACCTTGACTTTTGTAACCGCCGGCGCCTGTACCATCAACGCCGATCAGTCGGGCAACGCCAGCTTCAGTGCCGCGACGCGGGTAAGCGCTCCCATCACGGTCAACCCGGTTGCTCCGGGCGCCCCGACTATCGGCTCGGCCATCGGCGGCAACACCCAGGCAATGGTCAGCTTCACGGCGCCTGCCTCCAACGGCGGCGCGACAAGTACTACCTACACCGTCAAGTCAAACCCGGGCAACTTCACCGGCAGCGGCAGTGCCAGCCCGATTACTGTCAGCGGCTTGACTAACGGCATCTCCTATTCCTTCACGGTCACCGCTACCAACTCGGCCGGCCCCGGCGCTCCTTCTGCAGCCTCCTACAGCGTCACCCCGAATACCGTACCCGTCACCACGGCCTTACCAGTGAGCGGCTCATATAAATACAATGGGACAATGCCGGTCACCCTGAGCACTACCAGCGGAGGAACCATCTACTATTCCATCAACGGCACCACTCCAACGACCGTCTACAGCGGGCCGGTCGCCATTATCGGCAATGTCATCCTCAAATACCGCGCGACGGCATTAGGCACAAGTGAAACCGTCAAGAGTTCAGTCTATGCCGTCTCCAAACCGTAACTGCTCTGTTATTGGGGTTTGAGGCGCAGAAGAAAAGAGTGCGGCCGGGCAAGACCATCTTCCTGGACAATATCCTCAGATCCACCATCAGCATGGCGATCGTAGCCACCGACAGCACGTTGAAGATCAAGTACTTCAACCCGGTGGCGGAAAAGGTGTTCGGGTGCAGTGCGCTTCGGCCATCGGCCGTTCTGCCGCGAATGTGCTCTTCCTGGAGGATATCGCCCCCATCAGCCTGCCCAAGGCGCGGGAGGCCGTGCTGAGTGAGGGTAGATGCACCTTTCCCGCAGAGAAACGAAAGGATGGGGCAACCTGCTGCTCAAGGCCGTTGGCGAGCGGCTGACGGGGCACCTGCGCGAGAGCGATACGGTCTCACGCATGGACAAATTGCGGGGTTTTTTGCGATGTTCCCAAAGTATCTTTCGGGAACATCCATTCCCTGCAGGACAGATTTAAACGATTTCATGCGGTTACCTTTGATAACCTCGTAACCGTTTCGCACCAGTTCTTCTTCGTATTGTGACAGGTAGTTTTCAGTTACAGCAAGCTCTGCTGCTCTTTCTCCGGTTCTCCAAACAACCCCGTCTGCACCGACTTGCCCTTAGGGCGGACCCTGCCGTTCCACTTGGCTGCGAGACTCGCGTTCAAAAGCTCGCGATATGCCGTCACCGAATCATCCGGCGCAAGCTTGGAGCGTTCAAGAAGGTGGTCAAGTGCAGGCGGGGTGGTGATCATATAGATCGGAACGCTGGCATCAATCTGCACACGACGGGATTTACGGCATTGGTCGCACAAAAGAGATGCTGTTTTCGCATCAGACATCTCGACGATATGCAGGTTTTCCATGGAACCGCAGGAGCAAAGCGGTACAAGATCGGATGAGGCGGGTTCATTCTCCTGGATATTGAACAACAGCCCTAATTGTGTCCATCCCGAAAGGTCTTCGTCATCTGCATTGGCGTTGCTGGTGTAGGCGTCTCCCTTGCGGATAAACTCCAGAAGTATTGCCCATGAAAACTTTTCGCCATCATTTATGCTGCTGTCTTGCAGACGGCGTGCGCCTTCGGAACTCAGGCGATAGGTGACGATCCTGCCATTGACACCGGCAAGGATGTAATGGCCCTCTTTATTGCGGTATGTGTGCAGGACCGGCATGTGCCCTCCGTATTATACCAATTCCAAATCAAGGCGCTATTCTTTGTTGGCTCGTTTTTTTGCTCCTCAACGNNCATCCTTGATTTGAAATCGGTATTAAAACTTCGTCAAATGACTCCGGCTGTCAGTATTTCCTGCTGCCAGGACTTTTCCATAAGCATGGTGAAACTCATCTGTTTTGCAGATTCGCCCAAATCCAGTTCTCCCGCCCGGATAGCTGTATCCACATGCGCAGTCAGCAGCTCGAACATCTTGCGTTTGTATTCGGTATCGTCATTCCCTTTGAGATGTTCGCCCTTGGTTTCCAGAACGCCCCAAAAATTGACCGGAATTGGAACCTGACGTTCAACGGCCAGGCCCATTTCAGTTAACTGCCTCGACAGTATAACTTCATAGACGCTTTCCAACAGGCCAGGGCCAAGTTCACGGTGAAGTTGAAAAGCTGCATCCATGATTCTGTCAGCTATGTCATTTTCAGTCATCTGGCAAATCCCATCATATACTTGATAAAACCAGCTTAGCTGGATTAAGCCTTTCGTCGCGTCGTTGCGTCGTCGCGTGAAATTGGTTTGATTTGCATTAACTGTTCTTTTGCGACGGCAGAAACTCCACAGCATCTTCCAACCCAAGGGCACGATACTCCACCTGATACCCCTGATATTCCTGTAACAGCCGTTCAGCCTTGTGCTGCAGGGCCGGCAGACTGATCCTCGATTTGTTCCGTTTGATCTCGGCAATGACCAGCTCTTTGCGAAGGTCATTAACCGCCACCAGGTCGATTTCGTTCTTGTTGCCACGCTCCCAGTAACTGCCGATCCGGTTATACTTGCCGCTGGCGGCATACAGGTCATGAAAGAAACGTTCCAGGATCTTGCCGGACCAGGTGGCGTAATCGCGTTCGATGATCTCACGAACATAACCGAAGTTGCCGGTTTCGACCGCTGACAGGTTGCGGTAGATAAAGCGGAACCAGAAACTGAGGAAGTTGTCACGAAGATAATACTTCTGCAGCCTGCCGCCCGGCTTGGCATTGATCGGGCGGTGCTTGGCAATCAGGGCGTATTCGTCTTCCAGCTTGGCCAGGTATGCTCCGCTGTGGATTTCCAGAACTGATTCGATTTCGCTGCGCGCTGTTTTGCCGACGGCAATCAGCTCGAGAATGGAGAAGTAAGTGCCATACTCTCTGCCGAACTCTTCAACCAGCAGGTTCTTCCCTTCGGCAAGAAAAGGTGAATGCGGCTTGAGAATGAAGTCGAGCATCTTCTTAATCGTCAGTGACTTGTTCTCGGCCAGCATCTCCAGGTATTTGGGAAGGCCGCCGGTAATGGCGTAGCTGTCGAACAGGGACGGTGTATCACAGTGACCATGATCGGTCAGTACTTCATGAATAGCGGCAATGCTGAAAGGCTTGAGAAAGATGATCCGGTCGGCCCGGCCGAAAAGCGGCTCTTTGGCGTCCTGGAAGATCCGGTGCATGAGAGAATGAACCGAACCGATGCAGATCAGGTTTAGTTTGCAGGTCGCCTTGTTGCGGTCCCAGATCCCCTGAATCTCCGAATAGACCGCCGGGTTGATGCTGAAGAACTCCTGGAACTCGTCAATGATCAGGGTAATGCGTTCGGTACGGGAAAGCTCAATCAACAGAGTGAAGATGTCACGAAAATTGCGGATCTCGCCGATGACCGGCAGGGTGCCGAAGCGCCGGATCTCTTCAAGGTATTCCCGGCAGAGAAGGGCCTCCGCCTTTCGTGAGACAAACAGGTAGAGATGCCTGGCGGATTTCGCCGATTCGAGAGCCAGGATCGTTTTGCCTACCCGGCGGCGACCGGTGATGACCGTCATCCTGCCGGATGATGCAGATTGGTCATGGAGGTTGGCAAGCTCTTCAAGTTCGCTGACACGATTGTAGAATTTCATCAGATCACACCACCGTCTCCCTGTTTTAATGTAATGGCGGTTACTGTAATCTATTTTCAGTATGTGCGCAACAACGTAATTCGGCTAAGGAACATATTTAGGGCCTCGTCTACAGATCACAGATGCTGAATTCTGTAGACGCGGCCCTTGTGTGTACTTCGCAAAGGGCTTGATAAGCACTACAGCTTTCTCGCCTCCTGCCATGCGGCAAATTCCGCCGGACGCAGGCGATAGCGGGCAATTATCCCCGGATGCAGGCGCTTGATCTCATCCTGAACCATTTCGACAAAGGCAAAGCGATTCTGCTCGTCGATGCGCTTCTCCGCGAACTGTTCAATTGTCCGCAGAATATCCGGCCGCTTGTTGCGAACGATATCGGCCACCAGTTCGTGCAACTGCAAACGATAGCGAAGTCGTATAGGGTCTGGTTCCGCCAGGCTTTTGCGAACCAATACATATTCCCTGGTGGATCGTTCGTATGCCCAGACAAACAGGTCCCGGAGCAGTTCTATCCGGTTCATCTCGTACACGCCCAGCATGGCGTCGATGTAGGCCCGATCCGGTACATCGATGAATGTCAACGGTGAGAGGTTATGCTTTATCAGCGGGATATTTGCCCCGAGTCGGGAAACCCGCTTGTTCACGTCCTCGAACGGCTGCAGATACGGAATATGCACCAGGATGAAAAATGCCTGTTCAAAGGGATCTTCGATTTCAGAAGCTTTTCTGAGTATGTTGTGGAAACACTCTTCGATGAGCTGTGGCGCCGCAAGAGGCACAAAAACAGAGCCGGCTATCTGGACAGGCCGGGACCGCAGGCGTCCGCTGGCGTCCGGGTCGGGCATCAGGTTTTCCGATAACAGACCGTGCAGACTGAGGAAGGTATGCGTATCAAAACCGACGAATTCCGCTTCATCAAGGAGCAGCTCAATGGCCGTCTTGTGGTTGAGAATCATCTGCGCTTCCTGGGCGTCCTTCCCTTCCGCATAACGGCCAAACTCGATCAGGTTTTGCGTGTCGATTCGGGAGTAGGTGTTCCCTTCCAGACGGCTCGACGCCCACGAAAGATCGATCAGCAGCCGGTTGAGAATGGCCCGGCCATAAGTTCCGGCAGGTTTTTCGAACTCTCCCGTATCACCTATGCGATGCAGGTGCTTACGGGTCATCTCACCCAGGTACCATGTCGTGTTGGGGATATAGGCATCGAGGAATGAGCGTTCATACCCGACAGGGGTTCGCGCTCCACGGGGGCGGCGAACTTGGGTGAATATCTCGCGACCCTCTTCGGAGAGCGGAATATACGTTTCGTAGGTTTCTTCCGCACCGGGTACTTCCGATTCGGGTGAAACCATGCGGATGTCAATTGGCGCGAGCAGTCGGTAGATTGTCGCTTTGCCTTTGCCTATAGCGGCAATATGCCGTTTTGCCGCCAGCTCGGCAAGCCGGCGCTGTACCGTACGCAGATGCGGAGGGTTACTCAACTCATTACGAATGCTCTCACTGTTACGTCCACCAGGGTGACGTGCCAAGAGAGCAAGGATCTCTTCTTGTTGAGTAGACAGCAATGTAACCGTCATGTCCATGTCTCGCTTTGATATTGAAGACTAATCGCGACACATATAATGTCGCTAATCGTCGCTAATTGCAATTGTTTTGTCGTTAACCGTCGCGGACTCTGCTGTGAGAGCTGTCGCGATCTTGACTGGTGTCACTGGGACATCATAAACATACTATCGGACAAAAAAAGAAAAAGCCCCTGATTTATCAAGGGCTTTTGTGCTTCTATCGGGCTATTTCGGACATAAAATATGGCGAGAGAGACCATCAAATATTTGATATAAATGCTTTGTTTTATTGATTAATTATAAAAATAATTTATTTATACCCCTAAACATATCCATATTATTTATACATATTTTTTATTATGGTGACATCAATGAAATTGGTTTTCACTAAAAGGACGTTTATGGACGTTTATGGGGACGGGACGTTTATGGGGACGTTGTTAAGTTGTCAAGTAAGTATCAATATTCTTGACGAGTTGGGGCTGGGGGACGCTGCTTGTTATATTTCTAACTGAGTTGGGGCTGGGGGACGCTGCTTGTTATATTTCTAACTGGGCTAATAGCAAAATATCAAGCAGCCCCTTTGAGGTCCCAAAGGCGTTCTTCTTTTGTCTTCAGTTTTTCCAGTAAGGCAATATTCTGACCCCACGACAATTGTGCAACGGTCTGTTGCACAATTTCACGATCCTGCCAGGCAGCGGCAAAAGCACGCATATACTTTATGTTTCTCGGCGAAAACCCTTTCATCTCCGGGAATGCCTCTCTCAGATCAACAGCCAGCCGATCAATGATCTTCGCTCCCCACCTTTGCAAGGTCTGTTTTTCCAGAACACGTTGACCGATTTCCCAATATATATGCAAATCCTGGTGTAGGGGCGCATTGCATGCGCCCTGATTGGGCGAACAGCAGTTCGCCCCTACGATTCAGATATTTAATCACCGAAACAATAGGTTCAGTGAAGAATTCTGAAATCCATCTTGCTGCCTGAGAAAAATTTGCAAGACAGATAAACAAAAGCCCCCAAACCGCAAAGATTGGGGGCTTTTGTTTATGATGAAAAACAAAGGACATAAATATGGCGGAGAGAGAGGGATTCGAACCCTCGGTACGCTATTAACGTACACACGCTTTCCAGGCGTGCTCCTTCAACCGCTCGGACATCTCTCCGCATAAGAACGGAAAATATAATATAGCCGGATGCTTTTGTCCAGCTTTTCATATTATGCTTTGAAAAGCAGGGGGGATGATTGTACAGTCCGGTCAGGAGCCACGACGTTATGAACATCGCCATCATCACCGCCATGCCGGAGGAGACGCGGGCCTGCCTGAAGGCGGCCGGGTCAGCCGAGTCCCGGGAAATCGGAGGCCTGAAGGCCTTTTTTTGCCACACACCGCAGCACGACCTGCTGCTGGTTGAGTCCGGCATGGGCCTCAAGAATGCCGCCGCTGCCGCAGAGGCGCTGCTGGGGGAGTCCCGGCCGGACCTGTTGATCTCGGCCGGGTTTTGCGGCGGCATAGAGCCTATGCTGCGCGTCGGCGACGTGGCGGTCAGCACGGGGTTGTGTGTCGTTGCCGGGGGGGTGGTTCAGCAGGTCCCCGTGGAGGTTGCCGCTGCTGGCCGCAATTTCATCGCCCGGCAGTCGGCGGCAGGTGCACGGGTGTTCGCCAGCCTGTTTGCCGGCACACCGTCGATCATGTCCAAAAGGGAGCTTGCCCCGCTGCTCCCGCCCGGCGCTCCCTGCCCGGTGGTGGAGATGGAGAGCGCCGCCATCGCCATCGTGGCCGTGGAAAACGGCATCCCCTTCCTGGGTATCCGCACCGTCAGCGACCCGGCCGGCGAGGAACTGGGTTTCTCCCTGGAAGAGTTCACCGACAGCCACCTGCGCATCCGCCCCCACAGGGTCGCCCTGACCATCCTGCGCAAACCGTGGATCATTCCCCAGCTTATCCGCCTGGCCCGCAACAGCCGTATCGCCGCGGACAGTCTTTCCCACGCCGTCGCCCGGTTACTGGCGTCCCTGTCATCCTGAAGGTGAATCGTTTATTTTTCCGGTGTGGTTGCCGCCGGGGACCAGGGGTAGTCGCGAACATGTTCGCCGAGCTCTTTCTTGGTGTAGCGGTTGACCCGCCGCAGCGCCAGGATGACGACGATCACAAGAGGCAAGGTGTACATGAGTATGCCGCACAGGGCCATGAAACGCTCACCGATCAGGAAGGTCATGGCGATGTTGAAGATGAGCACGGAGAGGTAAAGGACCGGCCCCAGCAGGGAGCGGAAGGGGAGATTGCATACGCCTTTGGGTGGATTTTCGAGGCGGCGGGCATCGATCTGCTGGAAGGCGGCCACCAGGCAAAAGCTGGTCAAGAGCCACCCCCAGTAGTTGGAAAGGGGCACGCCGAAGTGGATGCCGTTTTCCCGGTAGCCGTAGATCTGTCCCAGGAACCAGCGCCGCCCCTGCAGGGCTGCCGGATCGACCACGATATCGAGATAGGTCTGCAGGAACGCCCCGAGAATCAGCGCCGAAAGGGAGCGGCGGATTGCGCGCGTCTCCAGGGTGGCCAGGTTCCAACGCCAGGACTTGAGGGGAGAAAGAATGAACAGGGCCGTGGCGTAGCTGCAATAGGCCAGAAAGACGTAGGAGAGGGAGTCGAAGAACGGCACCCCGGCAACCCACAACTCCTTGCTGCTGGTGGTGTCGATGTAGTGGTACCAGCCGTAGGGGAAGCCGGTGTTGATGGAGAGCCACTCCGAGGCGAAGGCGATCAGGTAGCCGGACACTGTGAAGGTCATGGTCCTGCGCCAGCCGACGTGGGACACGCAGGCCGGAAGATAGGCTGCGAAAAAAGCAAACACGTAGGGGCGCATGGTGAAGGTGCCGACGGCTATGTCAAGGAAAGCGCTGCCGGTTGCAAGGGACATGGCTGAACTCAGAACAGCGTGCCGATCAAGCTGCCGAGGACCGATATGGGCCCGGTGTCCTGCAGGCCTTCCATGGTCTTTTCGGTCTTCTTGAGGGTCGATATGGCATTCAGGTACAGCTTGTCGTCATTGACCAGCTTGCCGATGGTGCCTTCGCCGTTGTTGATCTTGCGGGTGATATCCTTGAGGTTGGCCACCGTTTCCTTCAACTCGTCGTAGAGGGCAGGGTCGTTAACCAGCTTGCCGGCCGTTCCCTCACCCTTGTCGATGCGGGCGGCTATATGGTTCAGCGACCCCATGCCGTCACGCATCTCCTTGACCGTGGCCAGGGCATCGGTGTAGAGGCGGTCATCGGTCAGGAGCTTGCCGGCCGTTCCTTCGCCCCGCTCCAGGCGGGCGCTGACCGTTTTCAGGCTGCCGGCCACGTCACGGATGTCGCGCCCCAACTGCTTGTCGTTCACCAGCATCCCCAGGGCGCCCTCGCCCTTGTCGATCTTGGCGGTAATGCTGGAGAGGCTCTTCAAGGAGGTATTCACCGCAGTGCGGTTCTCATCCATCATGATGGAGAACTTCTTCATGACCTCGTTCTGGTTGCGGTCCAGATTGACGATCAACTGCTTGGCGTCCTTGGTCAACCCCCCCATGTTGTCCATAATGGCGTCGATGCCGAACGTTTCGGTGCTTTTCAGCGTGCTGCCGGGGGGAAGGTCCGGACTCGCGGGGGAACCAAAGGAGAGCCCCAGGGATTGCCCGCCCAGCATGCTCGTCATGCGTATGCTGGCCACCGTGTCCTGCTTGATATGGGTGCCCGGCTTGACCTCGAACTCCACCTGCACCCGGCTGTCCTGAACGGCTATCTTGGAGATCGTCCCCACTTCGACCCCGGCCAGTTTGACGGCATCCCCCTCCTTGAGTCCGGCAGTGGAGGCGAGAAACACCTTGTAGGGGACCCCCCGGTCAAAGATCTTCCAGTGATTGCCAAGCTCCAGCATCAGGCCGAACAGGACGACGCTGAGAATAAAGAAGAGACCGACTTGTGCTTCGTGCGACAAGGGCATACGTGATTCTCCTACCGTGGCATAACCGCTCATATCCAAAAATGCGTCCGATTTGCCATTATACCCATCAACAACAGGTTGGCAATCATATTGTGTTTTTGCGATTTTCCGTTATCCTTTTCCTGAATCCGTAACACTTTCTCGGATTCAGATGGTTCTCCCCATCTTCGACAGGAGGTGTTGCATGGTTTCATTCGAAGAGGCCCGGAACATCATTCTTTCCTCCGTCGCCGTCGTTGGCGCGGAGCGAATCCATCTGCTGGACGCCGCTGGACGGGTATTGGCCGAGGATATGGCCGCGCCGTGGGACATGCCGCTATGGGACAACTCGGCCATGGACGGCTATGCCGTGAATTCCGCTGATTGCGGCGTAGCGCCCTGCAAGCTGCGGGTCAGCGCCTTCCTGCCGGCCGGCGCGCACGCCGAGGGCGTGCGCGTGGAACAGGGGTGTGCCGTCAGGATCATGACCGGCGCGCCGACCCCCGGGGGATGCGATGCGGTCGTACCGGTGGAGGAGACCGGCAACGGCGACCTTGAGATAACCCTGCGGGAACCGGTCAGGAAAGGGCAGCACATCCGCTTCAGGGGCGAGGACGTAGCTTACGGGGTGGCCTTTGCCCGTGCCGGCGCGATCATCCGCCCCCCGGAGGTGAACATGCTGGCCAGCTTCGGCATGGCGCTGGCGCCGGTCTATCGCCGGCCCTTCGTGGCAATCCTCTCCACCGGCGACGAGCTTGTGGAACTGGGAACAACACCGGGGCCGGGCGAAATCGTCAACAGCAACGCCCTGTCGTTGGCAACCGCTGTGCGGGAAGCGGGCGCGGTGCCGCTGATCGTCGGCATTGCGCGGGATACGCGGGCAAGCCACATGGAGAGGCTGCAGGAAGGATTGAAGGCCGATGTCCTGATCACCTCGGCCGGCGTCTCGGCCGGCGACCGCGACCTGGTGCGCGATGTGCTTGAAGAGCTGGGGGCACGGCAACTCTTCTGGAAGGTCGGCATCAAGCCGGGCGGACCGACGGCCTTTGCCCTGCACGGCACGACACCCGTGTTTTCGCTGCCCGGCAACCCGGTCTCCACCCTGATCACCTTCGAGGAATTCGTGCGGCCGGCCCTCCTCAAGATGCAGGGGCATCGCCGTGTGCTGCGGCCGCTCTTCAAGGTCGTCCTGCGCGAGGAGTTGCGCAAAAAACCGGGCAAGGTCCAGATCGTGCGCATCCGCCTGGAGAGGGGAGACGGGCGCTGGTACGCCGCGTCGGCCGGAAACCAGCAGACCGCGATCTTAAGGACCATGGTGGACGCCGAGGCCGTCGCCGTCCTGCCCGCCGACAGCACCTGTTTCGCCGCCGGTGACGAGGTGGACGCGCACTTTTACGGGAACCATATCGATCTGCTGGAGGCAACCCCATGAACGACTATCTCGGCGCCCACATGTCCATCGCCGGCGGCCTGCACCTGGCCATTGACCGGGCCGTCGCCGCCGGCTGCGGCGTGGTGCAGATCTTCACCCGCAACTCGAACCAGTGGAAGGGGAAGGCGGTCAGCGAGGCCGATGCTGCGCTGTTCCGGGAAAAGTTCGCCGCCTCCGGCCTGCACGAGGCCGTTTCCCACGACATCTACCTGATCAACCTGGCGGCGCCCCCCGGCGAGGGGCGGGACAAGAGCCTGGCCGCCTTCCGTGACGAACTGGAGACCTGCGCCCGGCTCGGCATCGCCAAGGTGGTCATGCACCCCGGCTCGCACCTGGCAGACGAGCCTGCGACCGGCCTGGGGCGGGTGATCAAGGCCTTTGACCGCCTGTTCGGCGAGGCGCCGCAGTTCGAAGGTAAGGTGCTGCTGGAGACGACCGCCGGGCAGGGGACCAACCTGGGAAGGACCTTCGAGGAGTTGCAGACCATCATCGACGGATCGAAATTTCCGGAGAAATTCGGCGTCTGTTTCGATACGTGCCACACCTTTGCCGCGGGCTACGACACCGCCACGGAGGCAGGCTACGCCGATACCATGGAGCAGTTCGACCGCATCATCGGACTGGGACTCTTGCAATGCTTCCATTTCAACGACTCGAAAAAGGGGCTCGGCTCCCGCGTGGACCGGCACGACCACATCGGCCAGGGGGCCCTGGGGCTGAACCCCTTCCGCTTCATCCTCAACGACCCGCGCTTTGCCGCTATCCCCAAGATCCTGGAGACCCCCAAGGGGGACAACGGCGAGATGGATGCGGTCAATCTCGGGGTGCTGCGGGGGTTGGTGAAGGTGTAAACCCGCCTTATTCCAAGTTGCATTCAAGTTGACATTTTGAAGACCTTTGAGGTTTTGAAAACCTCAAAGGTCTGCCTGAAAAATGTGCTATCTTGAATGCAAAAGCGTCTTAAAACAGGTCCAGGTTCTCCAGCGCCTTCAAAGGCTGATTGCTGAAGCCCGGTTTTTCCTCCCGCTGCGCCGGACGGGCAGCGGGCTGAACCTGAATGACCGGCTCCGCCGGTTCCGGGGTCTGTTCCCCGCACCCCTCGCACACCACCTCCCGCTCCCCGTCCATGCCGTTACCCTTGAAAAAATAGCGGTCATACAGCCGGTGGTGGGACGTCCAGCGTGAACTGCTGGCGCTTTCCCTGGCGATGTGGGACCGGATGCCGTTGATCTTGGAGTCCATGTCGTCCAGGTAGCTGAGGATGGTGGCCTCGACGGTCTTGGGGCGTTTGGGTGAACCATACTCGTATTGGCCGTGGTGGGAGAGGAGCATATGCTTGAGCAGCATGGACAACTCCCGCGGAAAGCCCTCCGCCATGCGGATCTTGTCCTCCACCAACTCCACGCCGATGGTGATGTGCCCCAACAGCTTCCCCTCGTCCGTATAGTCAAAGGCGCGCTCATAGCTCAACTCATGGATCTTGCCCACGTCGTGCAAAAGCGCCCCCACCACCAGCAGGTCTTCGTTGATCCCCTCATACAGCGGCACAATGGTCTTTACCAGCCTGACGAGCGCAAGGGAGTGTTCCAGGAGCCCGCCCAAGTAGACATGGTGCATCCCCTTGGCGGCCGGCGCCGTACGGTACTTGGCCATGAGGGGCTCATCCGCCAGGAACGTCTCCATGAGCCCCTTGAGATGCGGATCGACGATGGCGGCCACCACCGCCTCCAGTTCCCGGAGCATATCGCCACTGTCACGGGGGGACTCGGGCAGGAAGTCGGCCAGATTGACCGACTCCTCGGCGATCCTGGTGATCTCGGCCACCACCACCTGCATCTTGTTCAGATAGACCGATGCCTTGCCGCGCACCTGCACGAAATCATCCCGCTCAAAGAGCTTGTCCAGCGCATCGACGTTGTCCCAGATCTTGGCGTCCACCTCGCCGCTCTTGTCCATCAGGCGCAGGTTCATGTAGGGCTTGCCGTTCTTGGCCATGGCCATGATCTTCTCCTTGACCAGGAAAACGGCTCTGACCGGGTCGCGGTCCTTTATGTCGGCTACGAATTGTTTTGCCACTTGGCGCTCCTTTACGTTACGAACACGACATTGCACTCAGTTCATCAGAGAGGCGAAACAACATGTACCACGGAGAATGGGGAGGGTCACGGAAAAAATTATCGTGAAATACGCGACGCGCATCTCATCCTGTTTGTCCCCTTCAAATTGCGGCTTCACTAAGGAGGCTAGCAATAATAAGTT
>PLYK01000028.1 GCA_003151775.1 Geobacter sp.
ACCTAAATCTGAGCGCAAAACTTGGTATATCGGTAAGTTCCGAGTCCCTTAGCTGGACAACGGGGATGGTTTTGGTATCATTCTGGGAGGGAAGGAGTCTCTCAATGATTGCTAAAGGAAAGTGTCTCATTTTTTTTATTATTGCATCCCTGGCAAGCGGCGCCATGCAGGCTTTATACGCAAACAACCCTTACCACTTGTCTCAAGCGGCCGGACTGCTCACATATAAAGAGTGTCTCACCTGCCATGTTAAAGGCATGAAAAAAGGGGTCTCCATCTGCCTTGGCAAAGATTGCCTCTACACCAATAATCATTCACTGCTGCACCGTTATCCCCCTGTCGGCAAGGAGAAGGATTATGCCCCCATAGGTGAAGTCGAACGATTGGGCGCGGTATTCGAGGATGGCAAAATCACCTGTCTTTCTTGTCACGAGCTCACAAAACCGCCTCCGCATCTCATCCGGGAACAAGAGAGAGACCAGATTTGTCTAATGTGTCACATCGGCTTTATTTCCAAATAAGGCCCCCACTTCATCAGGTCCAACCGGTTATGGTCTCCCTCGTTACGGACCACCCAGACGTTCTGCGTCGGGGCGATGTTGTACCGGGGCTCGGATGCCTCGGGCGCCGGCACGCCGAACAACTCCCTGATCGCGGCCAGGAGTTCCGGTGATAAAAGTGAAGTAAAGCGTCCGCACATGTTTTGGGTGTAACCGGTCTTAAAGTTTAACCTGCACAATTGTTGCATAAAGATGCGGTATGCCGGACATCTTTCCCTTTAATCATGAAAATAACAATCTCGGCAATGTTGGTGGCATGGTCGGAAATGCGCTCCAAAGATTTTGAAATATAGCTTATCTTTAAAGCACGCGGGATTGCATCAGGGTATTCCTTCATATATGTCAAAAGTTCCAGCTGAAACTTGTCGTTTAGCTCATTCATAATAGCGTCGTCTTTACAGACTTTGCCGGCAAGATCCGTGTCATGATTGACAAAAGCGTCAAGCGATTCCTTGACCATCATTGCGGCCCATTGAGCCATATAGGGTATCTTGACATCAATATTCAGCGTGAAGGATGGTTCAGCATTCAACGTACGAACCTGCTTGGCAATACTGGCGCACTTGTCGCCGATACGTTCAAGATCGGTGACTATCTTCAGGGCCAGCGTAATGAAGCGCAAATCTTTGGCTGTCGGTTGCCGAAGGGCCAGTATATCCAGGCATCGCTCGTCAATAGCTACCTCATCGGCGTTTACCTCATGATCCTTGGCAATAGTAAGTTCTGCCAATGATGTATCTCTTTCCACAAGAGACTTGATCGAACTGGCGATCATGCGTTCAACCTTCCCGCCCATGGCGAGAATTTTTTCCCGCAGGTCGCTCAACTCATTATCGAAAGCCGAACTGATGTGCTTTTGCTCCATGGTCTCTCCTGACGGAATCCCGCCCTTATCTGCCCCAAAAACAACACGTTGTTGATCAATTGTATACACTGTAGCGATAAAACATTCAATGCCGAAATGTTACGATTGTGTGGCATGGTTTCAATAACTATGCTATTAAATAAAAGTTTATTCTCACATACCCTGCGCCACATGGAGGCATGTAATGTTCGGACTTATCCCCAAAGAGGAGAAATTTTTTCATCTTTTCAAAGAGATGACAACAAATATCATAGAGGGAGCGAAACTGCTCAAAGAGATGCTGGATACTTTTGAGACCCCTGGTGAAAGCCAGAGAAGGATCAAGGATCTTGAACACAAAGGGGATTCCATAACTCATGAAATTATCCAAAAGCTTAACAAAACATTCGTAACTCCCCTTGATCGGGAGGATATTTACTCGCTGGCTTCAAAACTTGACGACATTCTGGATCTCATCGACGCATCGTCGCAGCGAATGATCATGTACAATGTCGAAAGTATTCCTCCAGAGGCCAAGTCCCTTGGATTTATCATTCTGCAATCCTGTTTGGCGGTAGACAAAGCGGTAGCAATGCTGGGCAAGAAGTCTAATGAGCAGATCTTTGAAGCATGCGTTGAAATCAATGCCCTGGAGAATGAAGCGGATCGAGTCTCCCGTGAAGCAATTGGCCGCCTGTTTGATGAAGAGAAGGACCCCATTCAACTTATCAAATGGAAAGAGATCTACGAAACGCTCGAAAGGGCTACCGACAAGTGCGAAGACGCGGCCAACATACTGGAAAGTGTGGTGGTTAAAAATGCATGATCCGGCCCTGTTGATGCTCTGCCTGGTCATTCTGGCAGCGCTTCTCTTCGACTATATCAACGGTTTTCATGATACAGCCAACGCTATAGCCACGTGTGTCTCGACCCGGGCATTATCGGTTAAAGCTGCAATTGTCATGGCTGCGATTCTCAACTTTACCGGGGCAATGATCTCAACAAAGGTTGCATCCACAATCGGCAAGGGAATAGTCGATAAGGACAACATCACCCAGATGGTGGTGCTTGCGGGTATCTCGGGAGCCATTATCTGGGATCTTATCACCTGGCACTATGGACTCCCGTCCTCCTCCTCTCACGCTATCATTGGCGGCATCATGGGAGCGGTATTTGCCCATGCCGGCATAGGCGCTCTGAAATGGGGCGGTCTGAAGTTGATCATTCTCGCCTTGCTTATTTCCCCGATTATGGGAACAGTTTTCGGCTTCGCTTTCATGCTGCTGCTCTACCGGATATTCCGGAACTGTTCCCCCAGCGGGCTCAATAAAAAATTCCGGATGCTGCAGGTGCTCTCGGCGGCTTTCATGGCTTTTTCCCATGGAACTGCAGATGCCCAAAAATCAATGGGCGTCATCACCATGGCACTATTGAGCTACGGATGCATATCGACATTTGCCGTACCCTGGGAGGTTATGATAGCGTGCGCAACGGCTATGGCGTTTGGGACTGCGGCGGGCGGCTGGAGGATTATGAAAACGGTAGGACGTGACTTTGTCAAACTCCAGCCTGTGCATGGGTTCTGTGTGGAAACCGTATCAGCCGGAGTCATACTGGGAGCATCGGCCTTTGGGATGCCCACAAGCACGACTCACGTAATTACTTCGGCCATTCTGGGAGTGGGGCTCTCAAAGCGCATTACTGCGGTTAACTGGAAGGTGGCCCAGCGAATCGTCGTAGCTTGGGTACTAACCATACCGGCATCAGCACTTATGGCCTATCTGACGTATCAAGTTCTCAACCCTCTTCTGGCAAAATGATGAAACGGCATGGTTACTGAATATCCCAGCATTTTCAATGCTAAACAAGGATTGAATTATTTCCAGCGAAAACCCGCGATCGCTCCGCTGCAAAAGGCGACTAGCCAGCAGGTATAAATGCTTAGACTTACGCGATGAAAGAGACGATTCACCGCTTCGGCCCGGCGAACCATCGCCGCAACGAACGCCAGCGTAAAATGAAATGCCATTCCGGCCAGAGAAGCAATGCCGATTATGATGTGCCAAAGAGGTATTATGCCGGTGGACCGGCCATATAGCAACATCAGGTGAGTTCCCAAATAGTCGCACAAAAGCCCGATTCCAAAAATGTATAGGTGCCTTCGCTGTAATCCTTGTCTCCTTGCAGTAAATACAGCCCACGAGTAAAAGATCAGCGCGAGATTCATGCAGACTACGGCTTGAACAAACATATATCCTCTTTCTCAAGTAGACCATATTCATCTATGCGTTCTATGTCTGCTCTATTTCGCTGACAAGCTTAGATACTCGATTGTGCTCGACTGATGTTCGGATGCAAGGGAACACTTGGCGCCGAACGAGCGAACCGCTTTGACTGTTTCAGTGCGATCTGAAATCAACTCCCAGTCTTGCGCCACTGGGAGCGGCCGTTCTTTTGCCTCCAGCAGAGCCCAAAAAAGCCTAGCGTTGTTGGGAGAATGCACGACATACCCCTCGTTCATTATTGCAGCCATATGTATTCCCAATGCGCCGCATAACGCCTCTTGTGACGGAACATCCCAAATACCTTGGTCTAGCCTTGCTCGGATAAGCAAACGCAGTTCGCTGTCTGCATAGATTGCATTTCTCTTCAGCGGATTTCCGCCGACTTGCCATGCCTTTGGGGGGCAACGCCGTCGCTCAGGCGTGAGTTCAAGGAAAGGGTTAATCTCCGCAGGGTATATACTGCAAATGAGTGGCCTTCGTTCGAATATTCTGCAACAATTGTCTGCCAAGAGATTCGGGCAGCGATTTCCCAATGGTGCAACAAGAGTCACAAGGACGCGGATCGGAAGCCGCCCGGCCATCGCAGAAAAAGATCGGTCTCGCATGTATGCAGCGTAGCGGTTTGAACTTGGTGGTTCTTCGAGCCACGATATGGCTTCGCAAAGCACCTGAACGGGATTCCCGTCACTCAGCCAGCGTACAGCTTCGTCCACTGTCAGCGGCACCCTTAATTCCTTGCAGCAGTTTCCACACCTTGTACACTTGAAGTAGATATCTATATTCACTTGCCACCCTTCAATGTTCAGCCGCCGGCTTCTCTTCTCAAGTTTATCACAACTTACCGAATTTGAGCGACTTTTCGCCAGAGGTTGTCGAGGCTGGTGAGGGAGTATTTGGTGGGGGTGGTGCGGTGACGTCAGGCTATTTTCCTGGAACCGCTTTAACCGATGTCGTCGCTTGTTTACCCTTGCGGATAAACTGCTCGTCAAAAGAAAAGAATGCTTCCGTAGCATCGCTGGATGCAAGATGCAATGCATCGGCAAAATCATAGCCCTGTGAATAGAAATCAAGTGCAGCGGCCACCTGACCGACAGACTCGGCTATTACCATGGGCAACCCCAGGATTTGCAACAACGACTTGTGTATGCCGGCAGGTTTAATGCAGTATGCTGCCCTCAACACCCACTCCAGTTCCAGCAGCACAGTCTTAGGCAGAAAGACGGCATCGGACTGCTCCAGAAGCTTCAGTGCTCGATTGGCCTGGGACTCGTCATCGTTGGTCAGGTAGCGCACCCAGACATTTGTATCGAGAGTTATCATCAGCGCTGCCCCTTGCGCCATGTACGCGCCATTTCATCGTCAATTGCCGACTGTATCTCGTCCAGGCTCTTGGCCGGCCCTTTATATCCGGTGCAGCCAAGCCCCTTCTCCAAGTCAGTGACTGGAAAACTGCTTACCGGCTTGAGCAAAACACCACCCTGAACATCTTCAACTACAAAGCGGGTGCCCGGTTTCCAGTGATGGCTGGAACGAATAGTTTTGGGAATAATTACCTGTCCTTTACTTGACAGAAGTGTTGTTTCCATATGGTCCTCACGTAAGATTTGGTAAGACAATAGTACCTGCGTTGAACCACACACGCAAGGAAAATCTTTTGACGTTCTCCCACACCATCCCCGAAAACCTCACAGGGACAGAACAAAAGAAAAAGCCCCTGATTTCTCAAGGGTCTCCTGAATTACAAAAAAACTTTGTACGTTGTTCATGCCGTTCGCCCCGTAACAAACACACGAACCTCTTTGGCGGCAGCAAGCGCTTCGCGGGCCTCGTCAACCTCCGGTATGTAGAAATCATCCGGGTAACGGAGTGACACGGCGTAGCCGGTCAGAAAATCGTATTTCCCCAGCTCTTTGAAGGCAAGCTCAAACTGTGCGCAAATTGCAACAAGGATAGAGATGTTGTGAGTGATGACCGGTTCTTCCCCCTTGCTGACAAGGTACATTTTCAGATATTTTTCGGGAATATTCGGGGGACATAATGCAATTTATTTTTTCCTCGTCAAAGCAATAAATGCATTATGTCCCCGGATTAATTCCAAAGCAATAAATGCATTATGTCCCCGGATTAATTCCAGTTCTCAGAACAGCCACTTTTGGGGAACCAGTGCGGACTCGAACCGAATAGCGTTGACCAGCATATAGTGGTAATATTTTTAACACTGCCCCAAGGACGCCAAAAAAAATCATTCCGCCAACCGGCCCAGGGACCTCCCCCCATGGACGCTCTCAACCCTGACAGCGGCCTCCCGGTTGACCAACCCTTCGATTGCTGGGTATTCAACCTGGATGTAATTCCTGGAGAGCCCCCTGATGAGCCCCGATTCCGGGTCCCAGCCCTGTCCCAGAACAGGCAGGACCCGGCCGCAGAAGCGTTGCAGGAATGCGCCCTTTTTCATCGCCGCTGCCTCCCGTAGCCGCTCTCCCCGAACCCTTACAACATTGGCGGGAACCTGGCCGGGCATCCCGGCCGCCCTGGTGCCGGCCCGCCGGGAAAAGGGAAACACGTGCAGGTCGGAGAACGGCAACTCCTCCACCAGCAGCAGGGTCTCCCGGAATTCCTCATCCGTTTCGCCGGGAAAGCCGGCAATGATATCGGCCCCGATAAAGGCGTCCGGCAGCGCGGCAGCGATCCCTGCCGCCAGGTCCCGGAAGGACCGGGCGGTATAGCGCCGTCCCATGCGGTGCAGCACACTGTCGCTGCCGCTCTGCAAGGGAAGGTGCACATGGGGGCAGATGGCGTCGGAGGCGGCCATGAGCCCAAGCAGTTCGTCGCTCAGTTCGTTGGGCTCAACCGAGCCGAGCCGCAGGCGCGGCACAAGCCATTCCTCCGCAATGCGCCGCACCAGGCCGGCCAACGACAGTCGGGGAGATAGGTCGAGACCGTAGGCGCCCAGGTGAATGCCGGTCAGCACCACCTCTTGGTAGCCGTTGGCGGCCAACTCCCTCACCCCCGTCAGCACGTCGTCCAGGGGCACGCTGCGGCTTCTTCCGCGGGCAAAGGGGACGATGCAGTAGGCGCAATAGGAGTTGCAGCCGTTCTGGGCCTGAAGAAAGGCGCGGGTGTGCTCGGCAAAGCTCGAAAGCTCCAGCGGCCCGGCCGCCGGTTCGGCGCCAATGTCCGAGACGCGGCTTTCGCCCGCCTCCACGAGGCCGGCAATATCCCCTTTTTCCCGGTTGCCCAGCACGGTGTCCACCTCGGGCATGCGTTCCAGTTCCCCCTGCGCCACCTGGGCATAGCAGCCGGTGGCGACGACGTGTGCCCGGGGGTTCAGACGCCGGGCACGCCGGATCAGGCGGCGGGTCTCTGCATCGGTGCGGGCCGTAACCGTACAGGAGTTGACCACGTAGATGTCGGCGGGCTCGGTAAAGGGAACCACGCAATAACCGGCCTTTCGGAACTGTTCGGTCATGGCGGCGGACTCGAATTGGTTGGTCTTGCACCCCAGGGTTGCTATGGCGACACGTTTCATGCGGGTAGAGTATCCTTTTCCAGCTTTTTCACAGCAATGTCCGGTGACGAAAAAGGCCGCGCAGACGGTAACTGCGCGGCCTCTGGCGATTTTTCCTGCGACTGCCGGCCCTACCCCTTCCATCCTTTGGCGCCGCGCCCGATAGCCACGGCGCCGGTACGGAGCAACTCCTTCAACCCCAGCGGCCGGAGCAGTTCCAGGAGGGCATCCATCTTGACCGGATTTCCGGTGGCTTCGATGGTGTACGACTTGGGCGTAACATCGATGATCTTGGCGCGGAAGATATCGACGATCCGAAGCACCTCGGCGCGATTCTCATCCTCGGCCGTGACCTTGACCATGACCATCTCGCGCTCGATGGCGCTGCCGTCGCTGAAATCGATCACCTTGAGCACATCGACCAGTTTGTTGAGCTGCTTGGTGATCTGCTCGAGGATCTGTTCGTCGCCACGGGTGACGATGGTCATCCGCGAGAGCCCTTCCTCGTTGGTCGGGGCAACGGTCAGAGAGTCGATGTTGAAACCGCGTCCCGAAAAAAGGTTTGCCACGCGGGCAAGCACGCCGAATTCGTTTTCAACCAGCACTGAAATTGTATGTTGCATGGAGACCTCCAGAAAGTCAGAATCTACTTGTTATGCATTCAATACCATCTCGTTCAGCGACGCCCCTGCCGGAACCATGGGCAGCACCTTTTCCTCGCGGGCGATCTTGAACTCCATGATCACCGGACCCTTTACCTTGAAGGCCTGCTTGATGACCGTCTCAACCTCGCCCGGCTTGGAGGTGCTGAACCCCTTGGCCCCATAGGCATCGGCCAGTTTGACGAAATCGATGGGCAGCTCCATGCAGGTCTGGGAGTAGCGTTTGTCGAAGAAAAGCTCCTGCCATTGCCGCACCATGCCNNCCTCGCCGGCGATGTCGATGACGAGCGAACTCGGATGCGCGCGCTGCACCCCGATCGCGGCCGGCAGGCCATACCCCATGGTGCCGAGCCCGCCCGACGAGAGGAGCGTGCGCGGCTTGTTGAACTGGAAGAACTGGGCGGTCCACATCTGGTGCTGCCCCACGTCGGTGGCAATGATGGCGTCATCGTCGGACAGCTCCCGCAGTTTCTGGATGACGAACTGCGGCTTGATGACGGTCGAACTCTGTTTGTAGCTAAGGGGATGCTTGGCCTTCCAGCCGGCAATATCCTCATGCCAGGGCGCCAGGTCCGCTTTGAGTTCAGCGGCCTTTTCCTTCTGCTTGTCCGACAGCTTGATCATCCTGGCCAGCACGTCCTTCACGTCTCCTACGATCGGCAGATCGACCCGCACGTTTTTCTTGATTGAGGTCGGGTCCACGTCGATGTGGATAATCTTGGCACTGGGCGCAAACGTGGCAATCTTGCCGGTCACCCGGTCATCGAAGCGCGCCCCCACGGCAATGATCAGGTCGCTGTGGGTCATGGCCATATTCGCGCAGTACGAGCCGTGCATCCCCAGCATGCCAAGCGCAAGCGGGTCGTTTTCCGGGAACGAGCCGAGCCCCATCAGGGTTGTGGTCACCGGCACCGACAGATTGCGGGCCAGGGTGGTCAACTCATCGGCGGCATTGCCCAGGACAACCCCGCCCCCGGCGTAGATCACCGGCCGGTGGGATTCGAGCAGCATTGCCACCGCTTTTTCCACCTGGCGGGGATGCCCTTCCAGGTTCGGTTTGTAGCTGCGGATCTCCACCGTGTCCGGGTAGACGAATTCGGCCTGGGCGATCTGCACGTCCTTGGGGAGGTCTACCAGCACCGGACCGGGGCGGCCGCTGCGGGCGATGTAGAAGGCCTTTTTCATGATCATGGCCAAGTCCTTCACGTCCCGCACGAGAAAATTATGCTTGGTGCAGGAGCGGGTGATGCCGATGATGTCCACCTCCTGAAAGGCGTCATTGCCGATCAGAGCCGTCGGCACCTGGCCG
The DNA here is from genome assembly GCA_003151775.1 of Geobacter sp. Taxonomy (GTDB): domain Bacteria; phylum Desulfobacterota; class Desulfuromonadia; order Geobacterales; family Pseudopelobacteraceae; genus Oryzomonas. Next base: position 9,169 of record PLYK01000028.1, read on the forward strand.
GTGACGATCACCATGGGGATCGAGTCCATGTAGGCCGTGGCGATGCCGGTCACGGTGTTGGTGGCGCCGGGCCCGGAGGTTGCGATGGCGACGCCGACCCTGCCGGTGGCGCGGGCATAGCCGTCGGCCGCATGGGTGCCGGCCTGTTCGTGGCGCGGCAGGATATGGTGGATATCCTTAAAGTCGAAGAGTTCGTCGTAGATGTTGATCACGGTTCCTCCCGGATAACCGAAGACCGTGTCCACGCCTTCCTTTTTGAGACATTCCAGCAATATTCGTGCACCGTTCATTTTCATGGGGGATACCTCTGAATGTTTAGATGGTTTTTCAACAACTTGGTTTGATGCGTTTGGCCGGGTGCATGTGCCCCACTCCGGAAGCAACGTTAATCAGCCGTGGTCACTGCGCCGGTGTGAGCCGAGGTGACCAGTTTGGCGTAGCGCGCCAGCCAGCCGGTCTTGATCTTGGCCTCAGGCGCCCTCCAGAGAGCCCGGCGCGCGGCCAGCGTGGCTTCGTCAACCAGCAGATCCAGCCGGCGATTGGGGATATCGAGAAGGATGCGGTCACCTTCCTCCACCAGGGCAATCGGACCCCCTTCGGCCGCTTCCGGCGAGATGTGGCCGATGCAGGGGCCGCGGGTGCCGCCGGAGAAACGGCCGTCGGTCACCAGGGCCACCGAATCGCCGAGCCCCATACCCATGATGGCCGCCGTGGGCGCCAGCATCTCGCGCATGCCGGGGCCGCCCTTGGGCCCTTCATAGCGGATCACCACCACATCACCCGAGGTGATCCTCCCCTCCATGATGGCTGCCATGGCCTTTTCCTCGGCATCGAAGCAGCGGGCTGTCCCCTCGAACTGCATCATGGCGGCCGAAACGCCTGACTGTTTGACCACCGCCCCCTTGGGGGCCAGGTTGCCGTAGAGGATGGCGATGCCCCCCTCTTTCTTGATCGGGTTGGAGAGCGGGCGGATGACCTCTTCGTCGATGTTGGCGATGCTGTCCGCCAATTGAAGGGTGGTCAGGCCGAACAGGGTCGGCGCATCCTTGATCTTGTCGCCCAGTTGTTTGAGCACGCCGCAGACGCCGCCGGCCACATCCAGGTCTTCCATGAAATATTCGCCGGCCGGGTTCATGGAGGCCAGTTGCGGGGTATCCTTGCCCAGAATGTCAAAGGTCTCCAGCGGCAGGTCCACCCCCGCTTCCCGCGCAATGGCCAAAAGGTGCAGCACGGTGTTGGACGAGCCCCCCAGGGCCAGATCCACCCGGATGGCGTTCTCGAAGGCCGCGCGGGTCAGGATGTCGCGGGGTTTTACGTCGTTGTGCACCAATTCGACGATCTTCTCGCCCGAGGCAAAGGCGATGCGCCGCTTGAGGGCCGAGACCGCCAGGGCGGTGCCGCAGCGCGGCAGGCTCATCCCCAGGGTCTCGGTCAGAATGGCCATGGTATTGGCGGTGAACAACCCCTGGCAAGAGCCTATGCCGGGGCAGGCGTTGTCCTCGCAGACCTTGAGTTCCTTGTCGTCGATCACGCCGGCCTTGTAGCGGGCCATGGCCTCGAAGGTGTCGGTGACAAAGGAGTATTTGCGGCCGGATTGGGCGCGGCCGCTCATCATCGGGCCGGCGGTGACGATGATGCAGGGGATGTTCAGGCGGGCGGCAGCCATAAGCATGCCGGGGGTGATCTTGTCGCAGTTGGTCAAAAGCACCAGGCCGTCAAGCCGGTGCGCCTCGGCCACCGATTCGACCATGTCGGCAATCAGTTCGCGGGTCGGCAGTGAGTAGTGCATCCCCTTGTGCCCCATGGCAATGCCGTCGCAGACGCCGGGGATGCCGAAGAAGAAGGCATAGCCTCCGCCGGAATGGATACCTTTCTCGATAAAGCGTTCAAGGTCGCGCATGCCGGAGTGGCCCGGGATCAGGTCGGTAAAGCTGGTTGCCACACCGATGAACGGTTTTTCAAAGGCGCTGTCGGGAACGCCGGTTCCCTTGAGAAGCGCCCGGTGCGGTGTTCGTTCGAGTCCCTGCTTGATGGTGTCGCTGCGCATGATGGAATCAACCTCGATGATTTTTAATTTTCATGGTGCCAAACAACCGATTGGCGCGGATAAAGGATTTAAAGATAGTATATATGCCGACCTGTGTCAACCCGGAATGCCGAAGACTTTATTGGCGTTTTTAACAGGTTGTTGAAAATCGTCATGAGGAGGCCGTTATGCAAGGCGCAAGCAAGCGAGGAAGCGAAACGTACCCCTCGGTACGTTGAGTTTTCGAGCGAGCGGCAACGCCGCAGAACGGCCCCGCAGTAGATTTTCAAAAACCTGTTTATGATAGATCGCACCGCGGATGTTGCAATAGATGCGTGGAGTGTTATACTGCAAACCCTTCCTTTCCCACATTACCTTCGTCAAGGATTGCCCCATGACCGCAGCAAAAAGCGATCCCGATTCTTCCCTGAAGCCGACCGCCACCGATCTGCAGCGTTCGTTCATGCGGCATCTCCATTACACCCTGGTCAAGGACAAGTACTCCGCCACCACAGCCGATCTGTATCTGGCGCTGGCCTTTGCCGTTCGGGACATGCTGGCGGAACGCTGGCTCGACACCCAGCAATCCTACTACAAAAATGACGCCAAGAGGGTCTACTACATCTCCATGGAATTCCTGATGGGCCGCACCCTGGGCAACAGCCTGATCAACCTCGGGGTCATGGAGGAGTGGAAAAACGCCCTCATGGTGATGGGGATCGACCTGAAGGACATCGCCGAGACCGAGTGGGACGCGGGGCTGGGCAACGGCGGCCTCGGACGGCTGGCGGCCTGTTTTCTCGACTCCATGGCCACCATGAGTCTGCCGGCCTACGGCTACGGCATCCGCTACGAATACGGCATGTTCTACCAGAAGATCATCGAAGGCGCACAGTACGAAGTGCCGGACAACTGGCTCCGCTACGAATACCCCTGGGAATTCGGCCGCCAGGAACATCTGCACAAGATCCGCTACGAAGGCCGGGTAAAGGAATACTGCGACACGAACGGGGAAAAGCGCCATGTATGGACCGATACCCATGACGTCATGGCCCTGGCCTACGACGTGCCGGTGCCGGGCTACGGCAACCAGACGGTCAACACCATGCGCCTCTGGAGCGCCAAATCGACCCGTGATTTCAACCTGAAATATTTTTACGAGGGCAACTACATCCGGGCCGTGGAAAAGAANNAAAACATCTCCAAGGTGCTCTACCCTGCCGATCACATGGCCGAGGGCAAGGAGTTGCGCCTGCGCCAGGAGTACTTCCTGGCCTCGGCCACGGTGCAGGATATCTTTTACCGCTTTGCCAAGAAGCACGACGA
>PLYK01000004.1:0-3959 GCA_003151775.1 Geobacter sp.
GCGGGAGTTTGCCGGGCGAGGCTGAGGTTTTTAGCGGCTCACGCGATCAGGAACAGGAGCTTCCGCCCGGCGCGCGCAGCTTCCGTTCCTGGAGCCACTCGTTGATCATCCCCGAGGCGCAGCCGACACCGGCATCCACCGTGATGGCCTTGACCGGACAGTTGAGGGCGCAGGCGCCGCACTCCATGCAGGCGTCACGGTCCCTGAGAACGGCTTTCTTCTCCGCCAGGGCGAACACCTGGTGCGGGCAGACCTCCAGGCACCTGCCGCAGCTTATGCAGGCTGCCCGATCCAGTTTCAGGGTCGCCACGTCCTTCAAATATCTGAAGCCTTTCATAACGCCTCCTTACAGAAGCCGTCCCACCAGCAACAAAACTGCGCTTGCCAGCAGTGCGCCGCCCATGACCGGCAGGGCGATGCGCATCTCCTTCTTCACGCCCGAACGGGAGGTGTAGGTGCTGCACCCGGTAAAATTGAGGGTGTGGAACGCGCTCACCGCAGGCAGCGCCAGAAAGAGCGCCATGGCCGCCGGTACGCCCCAGGCACGGCCTCCGGCAAGAAGATAGAATGCCCCGCTCCAGATGAGTCCCGCCGCGGCGCCCTTGACGGAGAAGCTTCTGCCGGGGAGCCAGGGGAGGAGCAGCGGCCCGGCCACGATCCCGGCCAGGACCGCGCCCAAATAGGCGAGAAGGGCAGCTATGCCTGCCGTGAGGCCACCCAGCGCGGCCACCAGCAGAAGTGCCGCGCCAGCCACGATTGCGACGGATTTGAGGGCCATTACCAGTTCAACCGGCACCAGCACCAGCCGTTCGTAAAGGGTGAAGGTCAACTGCTGCATGGCCGGGGTGGTGACCATGCCGTTGTCCAGGTATTCAGGCAGGTCTGCGGCCCGGATTGCAGCGTAACTGACCGAGAACCCGCAGCGCTGGGCCACCTGGTGGGCGGCCACGCCGGGCGCACCCAGGATCGGCAGGATCAGGCGGCGGTGGCTGACGACCTGCGCCAGGCCGGTGGCCGTGACCCGGCGCACCAGTTCGCCGGTGCCGAAGGTCCCCTTCCCGGCCGCGCACCAGACGTTGATGCCATAGGTCTCCAACACCAGCAGCCAGACGTTTCGCCCAGTCAGGGTGCGACGTATAATGTCGTAACTCATCTTGTAGTTGGCGGTCACCAGCACCGGGGCCTCCGCCGTTGGCCGGCCGATGGCGTAGAGGCCCGGCGGCACCATGTAGCTCATCCTGCCGATTCCCCAGCGGGCCTTGCAGGCGCCCAGCCGGTCGTTGAAACCAATCTCGGATGAAATCCTTGGCATCCGGCCGGCCGGGGTTTCCAGCCACTCCATGAAGCCGGGCACCTTGTCGGTGATTACTCCGCCCCCGGCGGAGGTGGGTGGCCCTCAGCAGGGGGGCTTGTCTGTTCCGCCTCCCGCTTCCAACGAACAGGCGCTTCCACCGGGGATGCGCTCGGATTCATCGGCTTTGCGGATACTCTTGATTTTGAATGTCGTGGGGCTCCCGTTCTTTACTTGCAGCATGCAATTGTTCCTTCCTTGGCTGCTCCTGCCTTGCCAACCGTTATCAGCGCATGATTGAGCAGTTCAAACGAGCGGGTTACCGTCTCCTGCTCGAAGCTGCTCATCTGAGCAAAAATCTTATCGATTTTCTTGGTCATGAAACGGTTGATTTTCTCCAGCATCGCAACCCCGGACGGTGTCAGCTCAAGCAGGCCCACCCTCCGGTCTTCGGCAGATATGCGCCGCGCAACCAAGCCTTTTCCCTCCAATCCTTTAACCTGACGACTAAATGTGGTCACATCCAGCCCCAACTCTTCGGCAATCCGTTGCATAGACGAACCTGGGCTGCGTTGGACCTCGAAGAGGATATGGCTCTGAGCCATGGATATCTGCTCGCCACAGCATTCGTCGCAGCATGTGGCGTTCAATAACCCGAAATGGCGGACAAACAGTTGGAGTTGTTCCTTGATTGAATCCATTGGGAAAGTATAGTTTAGTTAGTTGCATTTTACAAATATATTTTGATCGCTTTGATTTTAGGGACTCGGATTTAACTGATATACCAAGTTTTCTTTGAACAATTTATTCCAATTCCAAATCAAAGCGGCATCTTCGTTGGCTCGTCTTCGGCTCCTCAANNGCCTCAATCCTCGCCGCCTTGATGTCATCTTTGATTTGAAACCGGAATTAGCTCATATTGCTCTTTTCTTTCAGCATCGTACATGATAACGTTGAACAAAATAGTGATCGATAGGAGCCAACCCATGGGAGCCGTAAAATTATCACCCAAATACCAGGTTGTCATACCCAGTGATGTCCGTGAAAGCCTTCATCTCGTGCCGGGGCAGATGATGCAGGTTATCGCATACGGCAATCGGATTGAGTTGCTGCCGAGCAGAGATATCGGGGAGATGCGAGGATTTCTGAAAGGTATAGACACTGTCGTGGAGCGTGAGGAGGACCGGCTGTGAACATCGTGGATTCTTCGGGTTGGCTGGAGTATTTTGCTGATGGGCCAAATGCCGACTGGTTTGCTCCCGCGCTCGGCAATAGTGCCGAATTGCTGGTACCATCAATAACCCTGTATGAGGTATTCAAGGTCGTATGCCGTCAGCGAGGTGAGGATGCGGCACTTCAGGCGGTGGCGATGATGCAGCAGGGCCGGGTCATTGAACTTTCATCATCCATCGCCCTGTTGGCGGCAAAGTTGAGCTTGGATGTAAAAACGCCGATGGCGGACAGTATTATCCTGGCAACGGCACAGACCCACGCGGCGGTACTTTGGACTCAGGATAATGATTTTGAAGGGATTTCCGGAGTGAAATACTTTCCGAAGATAACTGTTGCAAAACAATAAGGCGAACAGTCAACACTGGGTAATGATAATAATTTACATCCTCCTCAGCCCAGGTTCCGTGCTTCAACAGTTCGGCACATACAAAATTTTCAACCAGCCCGCCGAAGAACTGCGCAGTATAATCCGGTAAAAGCGAAGTATTAATCCGCGAAATATCAAATACTAATCCGAAAAATAAAATATTGGACGATTAAGGAGCACCCATAAGGGTCAGGTATGGTAAAAAGTCTGGGGGCTATCCATCTTGACCAGAACAAGTATCTGTTTTATACATGAAACATGAAACATCTCGCCCAAACCCTCAAGGCCCTCTCCGACCCGGTACGTCTGCGCATCATCCTCTTGCTGCAAGCCGAAGGGGAATTGTGCGTCTGCGACCTGATGGCGGTGCTCAAGCTGCCCCAATCCACCGTATCGCGCCACCTGGCCTATCTCAAACGTAGCTGTTGGGTTGATATCCGCCGCCAGGGGGTCTGGATGCACTATACTCTCAGCAAGGAAAGTTGCGACATCTGCAATGATTTGCTGCTGATCCTCAAACAGCACGCCAGCAACCTTCCCGAGGCAATTGCCGACCGAAAGGCGCTGACCGCCTTCCTGAAGACCAAAATCGAATCTCCCTGTCTGTAACCTGATTGTCACTTGATATATCCGCTAATACGGATATAATATCCTCAGATATATGATTGTGAGGTATATTATGTCCGAACACCTTTCCCGCAAACTCTCCTTCCTCGACCGCTGGCTGACCCTCTGGATATTCGCCGCCATGGCGCTGGGCGTCGGACTGGGTTGGTTCGTGCCCGGCGTGGAGCAATTCATCAACCGCTTCCAGGTAGGCACCACCAACATCCCCATCGCCGCAGGCTTGATCCTGATGATGTACCCCCCATTTGCCAAGGTGAGGTACGAGGAGATGCCGGAGGTCTTCCGGAACAAGAAGATCCTGGGGCTGTCGCTGATACAGAACTGGCTGATCGGCCCGGTGCTTATGTTCGTGCTGGCTGCGCTTCTTCTGCCGGACAAGCCGGAGTACATGGTTGGCTTGATCATGATCGGCCTGGCGCGCTGCATCGCCATGGTCATCGT
>PLYK01000004.1:3978-4212 GCA_003151775.1 Geobacter sp.
ACCTGGGCATCCCCTGCATCGCCGGGGCGCTGACCCGCCTGATCGGCGTAAAGTTGGTGGGCAAGGAGCGCTACCACCGGGAGTTTGTCCCTAAGATCGGCCCGATTACCCTGATCGCACTGCTCTTCACCATCGTGGTCATGTTCAGTCTCAAGGGGCACATGATCGTGCAACTGCCGCTGGACGTGCTGCGCATCGCTCTGCCGCTTCTGATCTATTTCGTGGTCATGTTCC
>PLYK01000023.1 GCA_003151775.1 Geobacter sp.
CTGCAAGGGGGGCTGACCGGCTCGCTCTTCCGCGAGTTCTCCCTCACCTTGGCCGGCGCCGTGACCATCTCCGGCATCGTGGCCCTGACCCTGTCCCCGTTCATGTCGGCCAAACTGCTCAAACCGGACATTGAAAAGCACGGCCTGGCAGGCCGCATCGCCCGTGACTTCAACCGCCTGAAAAACACTTACGGCCGTTTACTCGACGCCACTTTGGCCGCCCGGCCGGCGGTCTACACTGTCTGGATCGTTATCACGCTCCTGACCATCCCCATGTTCACCATGTCGGCCCGGGAACTGGCGCCAACCGAGGACCAGGGGGTCATCTTCGGCATCCTGGATGCCGCGGCCAACTCGACCCTGGACCAGAACAGCCGCTATGCCGCGGCTGCCAACCGGATATTTATGGGCATTCCCGAAACCGAATTCACCTTCCAGATCACCATGCCCAGCTCCGGTTTCAGCGGCATGGTCACCAAGCCCTGGAATGACCGCAAGCGCACGGTCTTTCAGATCATGCCCGAGGTCCAGCAGAAGCTGCAGGCGATCCCCGGCATCCGGATGTTCCCGGTCACCCCCCCGGCACTGCCGGGCGGCGGCCAGTTCCCGGTGGAGTTCATCCTCGCCTCCACCGCCGATGCGAGCCAGATCCTCGAGTTCGCCAACCAGTTGCAGCTCAAGGCCACCCAGAGCAAGATGTTCGCCTTCCCCCCCCTGATCGACGTCAAGGTGGACCAGCCCCAGACGGAGTTTGTCATCGACCGCGACAAGGTCGCCTCGCTGGGCCTGAACCTGGGGCAGGTCGGCGCCGACATGGGGGGCATGGTGGGGGGCGACTACGTCAACCGTTTCGACATCTCCGGCCGCAGCTACAAGGTCATCCCCCAGATCGAGCGGGCCGGCCGCCTCAATCCGGACCAGTTGAAGGATATCTACGTCACCGGGCCAGGGGGCAAGCTGATCCCGCTCTCCTCCGTGGCCACCCTGAAGGAATCGGTCGTGCCCCGCTCCCTGAACCGCTTCCAGCAGTTGAACGCCGTCACGATCAGCGGGGTGGCCATGCGGCCGCTGGACGAGGCGCTACGCTTCCTGGAGGGCGAGGCGGGCAAGATCCTGCCCAAGGGGTATGTGCTGGACTACACCGGCGAGTCGCGCCAACTGCGAACCGAGGGGAACAAATTCCTGCCCGCCTTCGCCCTGGCCGTGATCCTGATCTTCCTGGTGCTGGCGGCACAGTTCAACAGCTTCCGCGATCCCTTCGTCATCCTGGCCGGTTCGGTGCCTCTGGCCATCTTCGGTGCGCTGATCTTCACCTTTCTGAAAATGCCCAACCCCAACACCCCTTTCTGGACCCATGGCTGGACCACCACGCTCAACATCTACTCCCAGGTCGGGCTGGTGACCCTGGTGGGGCTGGTGTCCAAGAACGGCATCCTGATCGTCGAGTTTGCCAACAAGTTGCAGTTGCAGGGTCTCCCCAAGCTGGATGCCGTGCGCCAGGCAGCCATGACCCGCCTGCGGCCGATCCTGATGACCAGCGCCGCCACCATCGCCGGTCACTTTCCCCTGACCCTGGTCACCGGCGCCGGCGCTGCCGCCCGTAACTCCATCGGTCTGGTGCTGGTGGGAGGCATGTTTGTCGGCACCCTCTTTACCCTTTTCGTCGTCCCCTCCATCTACATGCTCATCGCCCGCGACCACAACAAGGACCGTGAGCGCGAGGCGGCCGTGGCGGTAGCAGAGTTAGCAGAGGTCTTATAGATCCCGATGCCCTGGCATGGGTAAGGGACTCGGAACACACAAAAAACGCATCCATAAGCGTAGACAACAGATCGGGGTGAGACCATGCCGACCAAACCCAACTTCCCGTTGCGCCTCTTCTATGACGGCGCATGTTCCGTCTGCGCGACGGAGATTGAACGTTACGGCCGCATGGACCGGGAAGGGCGGCTGATCCTGGTGGATATAAGTGCCCCGGACTTCGACCCCGCCCCCCTGGGCATCACCCGTGACGAGTTCATGTACCAGATGCACGCCATCGACCGAAGCGGCACGGTGTATCGCAACGTGGAGGCCTTCTGGGCCATCTGGCAAGCCTTCCCGGCCTCGACGCTCCTTGGCCTCTTGGGGTCACTCATTACCCTGCCGGCGGTGAACCGGATCTCCCGGCTCTGCTACAAAGGCTTTGCCCGCATCCGCAAATACCTGCCGAAACGGGATGTCGCCTGTACGACAGGTTCCTGCCGGATCGGCAAGGGGAGGCCGGGATAATATGATCCTAAAAACGTCAATTCGGCCACAGAGACGCAGAGACACAGAGGAAATCACAGAGTTTTTTCAAATATTCTCAAATCAGGAATGGTGAAGGGAAATTAGATCAGAATATTGTTTAACCGTTAGAAATGCTTATCTCTGTCGCTCTGTGGCTCTGTGGCAAATGCTTTTTCTGGGATGATGCGGATGCCCTGCGGCTATGAAGGGAAGCGCCCCTAGTTTTCTTTCTTCGCGGCTCTAAGCTCTCTCGCTTTTGCCAGCCCATAAGCTAGCCCCTTATCAATTGCCGTCTGTCTGCGTGATTCAGAATAGCTCTTGGCAGTTAAGGATATTGAGGACGGTATATTAAACTGTTTCCTGTATTGCCCGGGTTTAAGATTGTGGGCATGGGTTAAATGTCTCTTGAGAGTCTTGAATCCTCCCTTGCCGCATATCATACAGATTACTTCATTCTTCTTGAAAGCTTGCTTGATGGTCAGCGGCTTTTTTGGCTCAGCATCGATAGATGCCCCACTTTCCAGGGCTTTCAGTGAAGTATGGACCTTCTGCAGCTCCTGGAGCATTTCATCAGAAGTCATTTGCATGTTTGTAACGTGGGCCGATACGATATCGGCTGTAAGTTCGAGTAGTGTGGGCATTTGGTTTTTCTCCTATAGGTTATTTAGTCAATTATGGCCTTTACCAAATTGTGAAGATACGATACATCTTTTATATCCAAAAACGACAATTCATCACTAATACTACATGTGTCTATGCTATCTGTAATATCAATATGATGTTCTCTATAATAATGCATTTTATCAGCTAATCTAACAGTGGCTACAAAATAATCATTTGAACCACATTTCCAATTATCATCAATAAGTCTGTATAGTAAGTTTGAATACATTTCGGGGATATTGTAGTGTTTCATTACTTTAATGCCTTGCTGAATATTAAGCTCAACAAGTATTTCTTCTATTAAACTATTGTCAGGATGTATAATATCAGTCATTATCAGGCTATCAATTACTTTCAACAGATATAATTTACCAACATCATGTATTAATCCAGCTAAGTATACTTCATCATGATTTAATTCTGGTATTTTTTTATCATGACTAATCTTTAATGCCAAATATGCACTTGTTTTTGCTACTGCATGACAATGATGCCAAAGATTTTTCATATGTGTGTTTATCACAGGATTATTAGATTTGGTGTTTGACATACTTGCAGAAAAAGCAAGATTTACAATCTGTTGTGAGCCAAGTCTTATGGTGGCATTCTTAATTGTAGTGATTGGTATCTTACCGGAATAATAGGCACTGTTAGCGTGTTTTAACATTTGTGAGGCTAAAGCCGGGTCTTCATGCACTAATATTATTACTTCATCAATTTCATAAGAGTAGTCATTCAGCATTTGCAGCAACTTTATTGCCACCTCATGAAAAACAGGTATGACAAGCGGTTGAGAAGTTAAAATCTTTTTAGTAATATCCGGAATAGCCATATTTGCCATAATATTGCCCTTCCTTTGCTTATGCCTCTGGTTTACTAAAACCGAAATTCCAGGTGATCGTTAGCTTGTCTCCTGAACCCCCGACACCTTCACGGATTTAAGGATACTATCATGGTATGGCGGCAAACGCCACCACCTGATATGGTCCGGCACTTCGATTTTTCCGGGCAGTGCCTCGTATCTTGGATAATTATGACATCAGATACGTCTATATCTTGTAAGATTTCGCAGTTTATTATAAATTTAAATATTACATAAAATTATTATTCTGTTCAATTATATGCAGAGTATGTACCTGTGACAATCTACAGGGTGTTAATTAAACCCAGCGAAATGAGTATATTCAATTGATTCAGATAGTTACAGACCACAACATCATAGAAGCTCTCCGTAAACTTTCACATCCCGTCCATATTAGTTCCGTGGGACCGGACAACCTGCCTCATGCCGTTTACGTCCCGCCCCTTATGCCGGACCAACTTGGCGACCAGGAATTCTGCCGCGAAATCGGGATCAGCTATCCCTATCTTGGCGGTTCAATGGCCAAGGGGATCAGCTCTGTTGCCATGGCAGAGGAGTTGGGGCGTTCCGGAATGCTTGGTTTCTTCGGAGCTGCCGGTCTACGGTTTTCTGCTGTGGAAGCAGCTGTGGACAAGCTGTCGGGCTCCGGTTTCCCCTTCGGTTTCAACCTGATACATTCACCCCACGAACCGGACCTGGAGGCTGCTCTTGCCGAACTGTACATCCGCAAGAAGGTTCAGTTGGTGGAGGCATCCGCATTTCTGGCCCTGACGCTGCCGCTGGTTCGCTACCGCACCCACGGCATCCATCGCGCCGCTGATGGGACGATCATCGCGCCGAACCGGATTATCGCCAAGGTATCGCGAGAAGAACTTGCCGAAAAATTCTTCTCGCCGCCACCGGAAAAGCTCCTGCGACAGCTCTTGGACGTGGGGGCCATCACTGCCGAGCAGGCTAAGTTGGCCACCCGGATACCGATGGCGCAGGAAGTCACCGCGGAAGCCGATTCCGGCGGTCATACCGACAACCGCCCGGCCATCGCCCTGTTCCCGGCCATCGCCTCTCTGGCTGGCCGGATGGAGCAGAAGTTCGGGTATGCTGTCAAGCTGCGGGTCGGACTGGCTGGCGGGATCGCCACCCCGGCCGCTGTTGCCGCCGCATTTGCCATGGGGGCCGCATACATCATGACCGGTTCCGTCAACCAGGCCTGCGTAGAATCGGGAACATCGGATGCTGTGCGCCGGATGCTGGCGGAAACCCGTCAAGCCGATGTGATCATGGCGCCGGCCGCGGACATGTTCGAAATGGGCGTTTCGGTACAGGTATTGAAACGCGGCACCATGTTCCCGATGCGGGCAGCCAAACTATACGACATGTATCGTAGCCATGACGGGCTGGAGAGCATCCCCGGTCCTGAACGGGATAAACTCGAAAAAACGTTATTCCTGGCCCCGCTTGCTGATATCTGGCGCGACACCCGGGCCTTTTTCCTGCAACGCGATCCATGCCAGGTCGAGCGTGCAGAGCGGGATCCGAAACACCACATGGCGCTCGTGTTTCGCTGGTATCTGGGACAGGCCGCCCAATGGGCCAAGGATGGCGCATCTACCCGCACGATGGACTACCAGGTCTGGTGCGGACCGGCCATGGGCGCTTTCAATGAATGGACTGCCGGCAGCTTTCTGGCAACCCCGGAAAAACGCCGGGTGGCGACGGTTGCCCGCAATCTTCTGTTCGGAGCGGCTCTGCTCACTCGCGCTAACATCCTCCGGTATCAGGCAATCAAACTTCCCGCAGATTTCCGTATCGAACCGCTTGAAGACTTACACATCAAGGAGTACCTCACGTGACACAGGACAATGCCAATCGGACCACCACACCCAGCACCGTACCGCTGGCTATCATAGGAATCGGCTGTCTCTTCCCCCGTGCCGAAGACAGCGGCACGTACTGGGCTAATATTCGCGAAGGGATCGACGCCATCAGCGACATCCCGGCGACCCACTGGCGCATGGCGGATTACCATGATCAGGATCCCAAAGCACCTGACATGACCTACGGCCGCCGGGGAGGATTTCTGTCCGAAGTTCCTTTCAATCCGATGGAATACAATATTCCGCCCGCCACCATTGAAGCGATAGACAGTTCGCAACTTCTGGGACTGGTGGCGACCGGCCAGGCGTTGAAAGACGCCGGTTATGGCGCCGACCGGAGCTATGACCGCGACCGGGTAAGCGTCATACTGGGCGTTACCGGCACACTTGAACTGGTGATCCCTCTGGCTGCGCGTCTCGGCCATCCCCATTGGCGGTCTGCCCTCAAGGACGCCGGCGTGGACGACTCAACCGCAGAAGACGTTGTGCAACGCATCTCCGATTCCTACGTTTCGTGGCAGGAAAATTCCTTCCCCGGCCTGCTCGGCAATGTTGTTGCCGGAAGAATCAGCAAGCAGTACGACCTGGGGGGTACCAACTGTGTGGTGGATGCCGCCTGCGCCAGCTCGCTCAGCGCCCTGCACTTGGCGTCAATGGAGCTGGCAACCGGCAAGTCCGATATGGTGGTCACCGGAGGCATCGACACTTTCAACGATATCTTCATGTATATGTGCTTCAGCAAGACCCCGGCGCTGTCGCCAAGCGGCGATATCAAACCATTCGACGCCTCCGGTGACGGCACCATCCTGGGTGAAGGGCTCGGCATCATGGTAATCAAGCGGCTTGCTGATGCGGAGCGCGACGGAGACCGGATCTACGCGGTGATTCGCGGCATTGGTTCTTCCAGTGACGGCAAGGGCGAGGCGATCTACACCCCCAGTGCGTCCGGCCAGAGAAAGGCCATCAAAGACGCCTATCAGCGCGCCGGTGTTTCTCCGGACAGTATCGGCCTGGTGGAAGCCCACGGCACCGGCACCAAGATTGGTGATGCGGTGGAAGTCTCGGCACTGCGCGAGATCTACGGCGACGCCGACAAACCGTGGTGCGCTCTCGGCTCAGTCAAGTCGCAGATCGGCCATACCAAGGCGGCCGCCGGCGCCGCCGGAATGATCAAGGCAGCCCTGGCGCTCCACCACAAAGTCATCCCCCCCACCATCAAAGTGCAACAGCCGCTGAGTGAGGTTTCAGACGGACGGTCACCGTTCTATCTCACCAGCCATAAACGGCCATGGCTTTCCAAAAATGGGCAACCACGCCGTGCAGCGGTCAGCGCCCTCGGTTTCGGCGGTTCAAACTTCCATGTGGTACTTGAAGAATATACACCTGCTGCCACCGTGGCGGACTGGGACGGCACCGTCCAGATACTCCCCTTCTTTGCCGGCGATACCCTGTTATTGGAAAAAGCGCTTGCCGCTTGTGCCGAAACTGTCGTCTGGAGTGAAATCCGCACCATGGGAAAAGAGCTCCGCTCATCCTTTGATTCGAACGCCCCGTGCCGTCTGGCGCTGGTTGTCGAGCAGGGAAAAACCGTACTGAAATCGCTCTGCAATAACACCGTAACCATGCTCCGCAAACAACCGGCTGCTTCCTGGAATACCCCTGATGGCGCCTTTTATGCAACCGGCGCCGTACCCGGCAAGGTCGGCATGCTGTTCCCCGGTCAAGGCGCCCAGTACACCGGGATGCTGCGCGATCTCGCCTGTAGTTTTCCTGCCATGCTGGCATGTCTTGACGCCGCGGACCAGGAGTTCGGTACGGCTACCGGCAAAAGCCTGTCCGACCTGATCTATCCCCCTACCCCATTTAGTGACGCTGACCGGGATGCACGGGAAAAAGCTTTGCGCGCTACCGACGCCGCCCAACCCGCCATCGGTGCGGTCAGCCTCGGCGCACTGCGGGTTCTGGAATCGTTCGGCTTTGCTCCTGATGCCGCTGCCGGTCACAGCTATGGGGAACTTACAGCCCTCTGTGCGGCTGGACGGCTTGATGAAACCTCGTTCCATGCCTTGTCCCGCCTGCGCGGGCAATTGATGGCCGCCGGAGACGGCGACCGGGGCACCATGCTGGCCGTGTCCGCGCCTTTGGCCGATGTGCAGCAGCTTTTAAGCGATGAAACACTAGATCTGGTCATAGCCAACCGTAATGCGCCGAACCAGGCCGTACTCTCCGGCAGTAGCGCAGAGATCGCCCGCGCCGCCGAGGTTTGTACTGCCGGTAAACTTTCCAGCAAACGCCTGACCGTTGCCGCGGCATTTCACAGCCCACTGGTAGCCGATGCCGCTGTCCCGCTGCTGACTGCCCTGTCGGAAATCGCCATTGCGGACGGGTCGCTTCCGGTCTATGCGAACAGTACTGCGGCTGAGTACCCGATCGAAGCTGGCGAAGCAGCAACACTTTTGGCCGGACAACTGGCCCGTCCGGTCGAATTTGTTGCCGAAATTGAAGCTATGTATGCCGACGGGGTTCGTACGTTCGTGGAAATTGGTCCGGGAGCTCGCCTCAGTGGCCTTGTATCCGCCATACTTGCCGGCCGTCCATATACCGCTGTCGCACTCGATGCTTCCGGCGGCAAACGCTCCGGGATTGCCGATCTGGCCCGCTGCCTGGCGCAACTGGCCGTGCTGGGCCATGATATTTCCCTGACCGGCTGGGATGAAGGGTATCGCCCCGCTCCGCATGACATCGGCAAAAAACCGGCACTGACCATAAACCTGAGCGGTGCGAATTATGTTAAACCGAAAGCGAAACGCCCTGCGGCGCCTCCTCGTCCGACCGTAATGCCGGCCGTTGCCACGACTGTTTCCCAGCCTGTTGCAATGCTCACGCCAGCTCCACCGGCGGCTCCATCAAACGTATCCCGCGATTGCCTGGCCGAGTCACTGAAGGTCACCCGGGAAGGGATGTCGGCGCTTACGCGGATTCAGGACGAGACCGCCCAACTTCACCGCCGCTTCCTGGAAGGACAGGATACCGCCGCAAAGGCCATCCAGATGCTGCTCGAACAGCAGCAGCGAATTCTTCTGGGGGGGAACATCGCTCCCTCGCCAGTATCGTTTCCGGCAGCCGCCTCAACCACGGTTGCCTCGGCCGTTGCGCCGAAAGTTGCCACTTTTGTCGTGATACCCGCGGTTAATCCTGCCGTGACGGCTGTTCAGCCGAAATCGGACCGAGTTGCCGAAACGCTGTTGGCGGTAGTCAGCGAGAAGACCGGTTACCCGGTTGAGATGCTGGATATGGAAATGGGACTCGATTCAGACCTCGGCATCGACTCCATCAAGCGGGTTGAAATCCTGTCGGCACTTCAGGAACACCTTCCCGGATCACCGGTCATTAGCCCCGAACATCTGGGAACCCTGCACACTCTCGGTGAAATTGCCACCCATCTGGGCGCCGGCTCCACCTCTGCACCAATAGTAACCCCGGTTGTGAACGGAGCGTCATCCGTACTGCCCAACATCGCCGGAATCCTTTTGGCGGTGCTCAGCGAGAAAACCGGCTATCCGGTTGAGATGTTGGAAATGGAAATGGGACTCGATTCAGACCTCGGTATCGACTCCATCAAGCGGGTCGAGATTCTGTCGGCCCTTCAGGAACGCCTCCCCGGTTCACCGGTCATCGGACCGGAACACTTGGGCGCCCTGCACACACTGGGAGAAATTGCCACCCATCTGGGTGCAGGCGCTGCTTCAGCTCCATCATCGGCTGACAGCCGGAAGAGCGGAGCCGAACCACCTGCGCTGTCCAATATTGCTGAAACCCTCCTGGCGGTAGTCAGCGAGAAAACCGGCTATCCGGTGGAGATGCTGGAAATGGGGATGGGGCTGGAATCCGATCTCGGTATAGATTCCATCAAACGGGTCGAGATCCTGTCGGCACTTCAGGAACGCCTGCCAGGATCACCGGCCATCGGCCCTGAGCATCTGGGCGCCTTACATACCCTGAGTGAAATTGCCCGCCATCTGGACGCCGGTGCAGCCACTCCGTTGACCGGGAATGGACCGGCATCTTCACATGCTGTAAACGCTGCCGGCGAATCCGGCGACAACGGCAATTCCGTTCAAACGGTCAACCGAAGCACCATTGTGCCGGTCCCGCTGACTGCTCCGGCACTAAAACTGCCACTGGCGGATACAGGAACAATCTGGATTACGGATGACGGTTCGGATTTTTCCGCCAAACTATGTGCCCTGTTAAGTTCTACTGGACGCAACATTCAGTTGGTGCGTATCGAGGACGCGTATATGAATGCCTCCGGGGCTGATCTTGCCGGTCTGGTGATCTGCGCTCCCGCGGGTGGAATCGATGACAATTTTTACGAAAATGCCTTCCTGCTCCTGAAAAATTCAGCAACTGCCCTGCGCAGGTCCGGAGAAAACGGCGGCGCCATGTTTGCCACAATTTCCCACCAGGACGGTTCATTCGGCTGCGGAACAAATACCGTTCTTTACGACCCGCTCTCCGGCGGCCTTGCCGGCCTGGCAAAGACGGCGGCCCATGAATGGAACGAAGTATCTTGTAAAGCGATTGATGTTTGGTATTTTACCGATTATGCGGCAGAGGCCGAAGCGGTTGCGAGCGAGCTTTTGCTTGACGGCCCCCTGGAAGTCGGCTTGACGCCGGCAGGCAGAACCACCCTGAACACGATTGACCTTCCGGAGCAGCCACAAACGGGCGCCGCACCGTTACAAACCGGGGATGTTGTCGTAATCTCCGGAGGCGGACGCGGGGTGACGGCAGCAGCAGCCGTTGCGCTGGCAGCAGCCTACAAGCCGATGCTGGTTCTACTGGGACGCAGCCAGGAACTTCAGACGGAACCGGAATGGCTGGCATCGTTACAGGATGAAAGCCAGATAAAACGGGCCATCCTTGAGCATACTGCAGAAAAACTCCACCCCAGGGAGATTGAGGAACGATACCGAGCCATCGCAGCCGGCCGGGAGCTCAAGGAAACCTTGGCGAAAGTCGCACAGGCAGGCGGCCGGGCAATATACCGCTCCGTGGACATACGTGATGCTGCCGCCGTTTCCGCACAGCTCGCTGAAATCCGCCGGGAGTTCGGAGCAATTCGGGGTATCGTACATGGCGCCGGAGTTCTGGCCGATCGACTCATCAGCGATAAATCCCTGGAACAGTTCTCCCTGGTGTACGGCACCAAAGTGAAGGGATTACGGTCATTACTTGCCGCTACCGCGCAGGACGACCTGCGTTTTATTGCCCTGTTTTCTTCCACGACGGGCCGTTTTGGCCGGAGCGGCCAGGTTGATTACGCCGTTGCCAACGAAGTGCTCAATAAGCTGGCCCAGGCCGAGTCGCGCCGCCGTTTAGCGTGCCGGACAGTCAGCATAAACTGGGGACCGTGGGATGGCGGCATGGTTACTCCGTCACTGAAAAAGGTCTTTGCCGGTGAAGGGGTCGGTCTGATCGGCATGAAAGAAGGGGGCCATCTGCTGGTTCATGAGATTGCCGCTACGTGTGAACCGGTTGAAATCATTGCCCTGGCGGGGGTGACCGCCAGTTCGCTGGCAATTGCCCCGTCAATTCCGGAGACGCCGCTTACCGAGGCATTCCGCCTGAACCTGACCGTTGAGGATTATCCCTTCATCCGTTCCCACGTGATTGACGGCAAGGCCGTTCTTCCCATGGCCATGGCCGTGGAGTGGCTGGCTCACGGCGCCCTGCACGGCAACCCCGGTTTCCGGTTCCACGGGTTCAACAACCTGCGTATCTGCAAGGGGGTCAACTTCGATCAGGGAAACACCTGTACGCTGCGCATCATGGCCGGCCGCGCCGAAAAACACGAGTCCCTCTTCGTCGTTCCGGTCGAACTGTCCGGCAGCACCGGCGACGGACAGAGCGTCCTGCACGTTCGCGCCGAGATAGTGCTTGCATCCAAGCTGCCGGAAGGGATTCGCTCTATTGTCGATATCCCGACCACACCATACACTCCGGGCAACAACACCATCTACGGCCATGAGCGTCTCTTCCACGGGGCGGACCTGAAAGGGATCGAACAGGTCGGCGGCTGCTCTCCCAAAGGAATTACCGCACTGGCCAAGGCTGCCCCGAAACCTGAGGTCTGGATCAAACAGCCGCTGCGGAATATCTGGTTGACCGATCCGCTGGTTGTGGATTGTGCCTTTCAGTTGATGATTCTCTGGAGTTTCGAACGCTCCGGTTCCGGTTCACTTCCGTCGTTTGCCGGAAGATACCGCCAATTCCAGGAGAACTTCCCCCGTGAAGGCGCCCAGATCGTGATCAGGGTTACCGCGGAACGGAATCATGGCGCATCCGCCGATATTGAGTTTCTTGACCGGACCAGCGGCAAGCTGATTGCTCGCCTGGAGAATTATGAGTGCGTCATCGACCCTTCCCTGCAAAAGGCTTTCCGGCGTAATCAACTGGCACAACCGGGGTGTGAAGAGCTGGAAGTAGCCTGATGACCGATTACCGTTCTACCGTAGCCATTGTCGGCATCGGCGGCATATTTCCCGATGCGCCCGACCTGGCGGCTTTCTGGGACAACATCGGGGGTTGCCGCAGCTCCTTTCGCGATGTTCCTGACGGCCGCTGGATGGTTCCGGCCGACTCGGTATTCGATCCGGAACCGGGAAAAGCCGATTGCGTCTATTCCCGCCGCGGCTGCTTCATCGACCGGCTCCCGTCGGCTTCAACCCTTCCGGATCTTGCCATTGATCCTGCGCTGCTCGACAGGCTCGATCCGCTCTTTCACCTTTTGATCCATGCCGGGAAACGTGCCTTTGATGATGGCGTCACCGCTCCGCTGGACCTCTCCCGTGTAGGAATCATCATCGGCAACCTGGCGCTGCCGAGCGAAACCTCCGCCGTCCTGACCCGCAACTGGCTGGGGCGTACCTTCGAGGAACAGTTGCTCGGATCTGCCTCAGCCCCCTCCCCCTGTTCACCGCTCAACCGCTTTCCCGCCGGTCTGCCCGCCGGAATCCTGGCTCGGGCTCTCGGCTTGGGTGGAGGCGGCTTTACACTCGATGCTGCCTGTGCCTCGTCGCTGTATGCCCTGAAACTGGCAACGGACGAACTGCTGTCCGGCAGGGTCGATGCCATGCTGTCCGGAGGCGTTTCACGTCCAGATCCGCTCTTTACCCAGATGGGGTTCTCCCAGTTGCGCGCCCTTTCAAAACGGGGCGTCTGTTCCCCTTTTGACGCGTCTGGCGACGGCCTCGTAGTCGGCGAAGGCGCCGGTCTGTTCCTGCTCAAGCGGACTGAAGACGCCGTGGCGCATGGCGACCGGATTTACGGTGTTATCAGAGGGGTCGGCTTGGCCAACGACGTCGGCGGCAGTCTGTTGGCTCCCATGCCGGAAGGACAGCTGCGCGCAATGCGCGCCGCCTACAAGCGGGCCGGCTGGCAGCCGGGTGATGTCGATCTGATCGAATGTCACGCAACCGGCACCCCTATCGGCGACGCGGTTGAGGTTGCCGGTCTCAAACAGCTCTGGTCCGACGTCGGCCGGGACTATGCGCGCTGTGTCATCGGCTCCGTCAAGTCCAACATCGGCCACCTGCTGACCGCCGCAGGCGGCGCAGCCCTGACCAAGGTGCTGCTGGCCATGCAGAACGAAACACTCCCCCCCACAGCCAATTTCAACACGCCGCAATCCGGCATGGAACTGGACAACAGCCCGTTTCGCGTCCTGACATCACCAGCCTCCTGGCAGCCACGGGGCGAAGGCATCCCCCGGCGTGCTGCCGTCAGCGCCTTTGGCTTCGGAGGCATCAATGCACATCTTTTGATAGAGGAATGGCTGCCTCAATCCTCATCTGCCGCCATGCGCCCTTTCCATCAAGAGGGCAGGACTAACACAAAGTCTAAGGTATTGGAGACAGAAGGCAACGCCATCGCCGTAATCGGCATGGATGCCCGTTTCGGTCAGTGGCAATCGCTTTTGGCGTTTCAGGAGCGGGTACTGGGCGGCGATGACGCAGCGGCCCCGACTCCTCCAAATGGGTGGCATGGAGCATTCGAGAGTAAATGGTTCCGCGCGGAAGGTTTGGATGCGACGCCGTTCGCCGGTTTTACCATGGATGAGGTGGCGCTGCCGCCCAACCGCTTCCGTATTCCGCCCCGCGAGATTAAAGAGATGCTTCCGCAACAACTGCTCATGCTGCAAACTGCGGCAGAGGCGCTGCACAATGCCGGGTGCGACCGGGACGATAACCCCTCTACCGGTGTCTTTATCGGCATTGCCCTTGACCTGAACAGCACCAACTTCAGCCTGCGTTGGGCTCTGCCCGGACAGGCATCCAGCTGGGCTTTGGAACTGGGGCGGGAACTGACGCGGGAAGAGCTTACGGAATGGACATCCCGGCTTCGGGATGCTGCCGGACCACCCCTGACCGCCAACAGCACCATGGGTGCGCTCGGAAGCGTCGTGGCCAGCAGGATCGCCCGCGAATTTCGCATCGGCGGGCCGAGTTTTACGATCTCCAGCGAGGAAAGTTCCGGCGTCAGGGCACTGGAGGTGGCCATCCGCCAGCTTCAGAATCGTGAGCTGGACCAGGCGCTGGTGGGTGCCGTGGATCTGGCCGGCGACCTGCGGGCCGTTCTCGGTCAGCATGCCGTACGGCCCTATTCCCGCTCAGGAACCGGCGCGCCGTTTGACACCGCGGCCGATGGAGCCGTGATCGGCGAAGGCGCCTGTGCCGTAGTACTCAAGCGGCTGGAAGATGCAAAGCTGGATGGTGACCGGATTTATGCCGTTATTCGAGGTATCGGCTCCGCAAGCAGCGACCCGGCGGCTTCCGGGGTTGAAACCTATCGCCATGCCCTCGACAAAGCCTACGCAGATGCAGGGGTCCCCCGGGAATCCATCAGCTTCGTTGAGGCGAGCGCCGACGGCACTAAGGAATATGACTCCTGCGAAGTTGACGCCCTGGCATCCTGGTTTGCTTCGGATGCATCTTTGGCCCGTTCATGCGCCGTCAGCAGCGTCAAAGGCGACATCGGCCACAGCGGTTCCGCTTCCGGCCTTGCGTCGCTGGTGCGCGGCTGTCTTGCTCTGTACCATGAAATCATTCCCGGCTGCCGCGGGCTGGCATCAGCCGCTCCGGTTCTCCCGGAACAGTCGCCCCTTTATTTTCCCCGATCCTCCCGCTACTGGCTGCGCAACCGGGACGATGGCCCGCGCCGTGCCGGAGTCAGTGTCCGTGGTATTGACGGTTCGTGCAGCCATGTGGTCCTGGAAGGGTGGGACTGCGCCCCGTCCGACGCTGAAACGAATCGTAACGCTCCGCTCGGAGCAGGGTCTGAAGCGCTATTCGCCATCGCCGGAGATACGACCACTTTGCTTCTGGCGCAGTTGGGCCTGCTTGAGGATAAGTTGCTACGATCTTCTGCCGCCATTTACGATCTTGCAGCCGCCTGGTATCCGAACTTTGCGGCAGCCGCCGGCACAGCGCTCGCCATGGCCATGGTTGCCCGGGATCGTGACGAGTTGGCTGTATTGATTGAGCTTTGCCGCTCCACCTTGAACAATAGCGGCACTGTTCCCGCCATTCCACCGGGTCTGCGTGACCGGCTCTTCTATTCATCAGAGCCCCTCGGAATAACAGGAAAGATCGCCTTTGTTTTTCCCGGTTCCGGCAACCACTTTGCCGGCATGGGGATGGAACTGTTCAGCCGCTGGCCGGCAATTTTGCGCCGGCAGGACGCTGAAAACCTTCTTCTACGGGCACAGTTCCAGCCGGAGTTATTCTGGAACGGTGCACCATCATCCCGGATCGATGACGATCATCGGGCCGTGATTTTCGGCCAGGTGGCCACCGGCTGCGCCGTCAGCGATCTGGTGCAGAGCTTCGGCATCCACCCTGCCGCTGTCATAGGCTACAGCCTTGGTGAGTCGGCGGGGCTCTTTTCCCAGCGGGCGTGGCATGACCGGGATGGTATGTATGGCCGCATGAAGGACTCGACCCTGTTTACCGGCGATCTGGCCGGCGAGTGCCGCGCGGCCAGGCAGGCCTGGGGTCTGGAAGAAGGCGCGACCGTGAACTGGAGCCTCGGAGTCGTCGCGGCCCCGGAACAGGCGGTCCGGGCGGCGTTGCCGGAGTTCCCCCGTACCTATCTTCTGATCGTCAACACTCCCGATGAATGTGTTATCGGCGGCGATGCCGACGAGCTGTCCCGGCTGGTGGAGACGCTCGGCAGCCGGTTTTTTCCGCTGCACGGCGTAACCACGGTGCATTGCGAGGTGGCGCAGCAGGTGGCAACCCCGTACCACGATCTGCATCTCTACCCTACGAAAGCACCGGCCGGTGTGGTGTATTACAGCGGCGTCAAGGGTGATTCCTACGATGTCACCTGCGAAAGCGCCGCCGCCTCGATCCTCGGCCAGGCTCTGCACGGCATCAACTATCCGCAGGTGATCGAGTCGGCGTACCGCGACGGTGTCCGGCTGTTTCTGGAAATGGGGCCTGGCGCATCATGCAGCCGCATGATCGGCCGCATCCTCGGAGATCGGCCGCATCTGGCCCGCTCCGCCTGTTTTAGCGGACAGGACCCTGTATCTGTCGTACTGAAGATGATGGCAAACCTGATCGCCGAGCGGGTGCCGGTTGACCTGTCGCCGTTCTATGATGTGCCGCGCGAAAGCGTTTTTGTCCCAAAAGCCTCGGAAACGGTACGTGTCGCTCTCGGAGGTGCGCCGTTTCAGCCACCCCGGCCGCCTGCGGCACAGGCGGACAAACAGGCAGCCGTGCCGGATGCTTCTTTGGTGTCACCGGCAGTTGCGGCCTCTGTTCCAACTGTTCCGGTTCCCCATGACAACACCGCCGATTCGCTGATACGTGAACTGGCCCGGTCCCGGAAGAGCTATACGGAAGCCCATGCGGCGTTCCTTGCCGTAGCCGAAACGGTGACCCGTTCGATGACCCAGGCTCTTGCCCTGGAAATGTCGCTTGTGCAGGCGCTGGGGGATGATGGGGGAACGCCTGCTCTTGTTAATGGCGGAGAAATGTCCGCCGGCAAGAACGTTGCCTTCAACCGCGACATGTGTTTCGAATTCGCCCGCGGTTCGGCCGGCCGGATGCTTGGCCGCAAATTTGCCGAGGTCGACGGTTTCCCGACTCGTGTCAGGCTGCCGGATGAACCGCTCATGCTGGTGGACCGGATCATGAGTGTCGAGGGTGAACCACGCTCCATGACCCACGGCAGGGTCGTTACGGAACATGACATCCATCCGGGTGCCTGGTATCTGGACGGCGGCCGCATCCCCACCTGTATTGCCGTGGAAGCCGGTCAGGCCGACCTGTTCCTTTCCGGGTATCTCGGTATCGACTTTATTACCCGAGGACTTGCGGTCTACCGGCTGCTCGACGCCGTGGTCACCTTTCACCGCAGCCTGCCCGGACCGGGCGAAACAATCCATTACGACATCCACATCGAGCGGTTCTTCCGTCAGGGGGATACCTGGCTGTTTTGCTTCTACTTCGAGGCCACTGTGAATGGCCGGCCGCTTTTGTCCATGCGCGACGGCTGCGCCGGGTTCTTCAGTCAGCAGGAACTGGACGCCGGCAAGGGTATTGTCCGTCCCGCGCTGGATCTGCGCCCCACGGCCGGCATCCGCCCGGCTGACTGGCAGGATCTGGTGCCCCTGGCGCGTGAAGGGTACGATGCGGCACAGCTCGACAGACTGCGCGATGGCGATCTGTCCGGTTGTTTCGGGCCGTTGTTCGCCGGGTTGGCGCTGTCCCGGCCGCTGACGATTCCGGGCAACAGGATGCGCCTCGTCCATCGCGTCATTGAGCTCGATCCGGCCGGGGGACGCTGCGGCATCGGCATTATCACTGCCGAAGCGGACATCCACCCGGATGACTGGTTTATCACCTGCCACTTCGTCGATGACCGGGTCATGCCGGGCACCCTGATGTACGAGTGCTGCATGCACACACTCCGCATCTACCTGCTGCGGCTGGGTTGGGTGGCTGAATCGGAGGGTTCCGTCTGGGAACCGCTGCCGGGGGTGGCCAGCAAACTCTGCTGTCGCGGTCAGGTATTGGAAAGCACCAAAATCGTTACCTATGAGGTCACGATCCGTGAAATCGGCTACCGTCCGGAGCCTTACGTGATCGTGGATGCCCTGATGTACGCCGACGGCAAGCCGATTGTCGAGATCACCGGCATGTCGGCCCGCCTGACCGGAACGACCATGGAACAGCTTCAGGCGCTCTGGTCTTCATCCTCGTCCCGCCAGCCGTCAGATAATCAGGGCGGGATAAAACCCGCCATCTACACAAAAGAACAGATCATGGCCTACAGTAACGGCAACCCGTCCGAAGGATTCGGCGACCGTTACCGCGTGTTCGACGCCGAACGCAAGATTGCCCGCCTGCCGGGGCCACCGTTCCAGTTCATGGATCGCGTCACCGCCGTACGCGGCGAACCGTGGCAGATGGCCGCCGGCGCCATGGTTGAAGCCCAATATGATCTGCCGGCCGATGCCTGGTTCTTCGCCGCTCTGCGCCAGCCGCGCATGCCGTTTTGCGTCCTTTTGGAAGCGGCGTTGCAGCCGTGCGGCTGGCTGGCCGCGTATGCGGGTTCGGCGCTGACCACCCCGGATGATATCTCCTTCCGCAACCTGGGCGGCGGCGCCGTGCAGCACCGTACCGTGACGCCGGACAACGGTGTGCTGACCTGCTGCGCCACCATGACCAAGGTTGCCACCAGCGGCGGCATGATCATCCAGGAGTTCGACTTCAGCGTTGCCGACCGCTACGGTGTTCTCTACGAAGGCGAAACCATGTTCGGATTCTTTGCCAAGGAGGCGCTGGGCAATCAGGTCGGTATCCGTGACGCAAAGCCGTATCAGCCTACAACGGATGAGACCGGGCGGGGCAGTGCCCTCCCCTATCCGGACAGTGCTCCGTTCCCGGAAAAGAAGCTGGCTATGATCGACCGGATCGAGCTGTTCGTTCCCGATGGCGGCCCGAACGGACTCGGGTACATCCGTGGCATCAAGGATGTCGATCCGGATGAATGGTTCTTCAAGGCGCACTTTTACGAGGACCCGGTAACGCCCGGCTCGTTGGGTCTGGAGTCGTTCATCCAACTGATGAAGTTTGCGGCCGTGAAACGCTGGGGATGGCGGAATGGAGCGGTCGTCTCGGCCGTGGCGCTTGAGAGGAAACACCGCTGGCTCTATCGCGGCCAGGTTGTGCCGGCCAACAGCCGGGTTACCGTGACCGCCTGGATCACCGCCGTGGATGAGCAAAACCGGGTCATGACTGCGGATGGTTTCCTGTCCGTGGATGGCAAGACAATTTATCAGATGAATGATTTTACCGTAACTATGGAGTTGTAAACATGAAGTACCGAAAAGTCACCATCGAGGCGTTTGGCTACGAACTGGCGCCGGTTGTTGTCACCACGGCAGAACTGGAGGCCCGCCTGGAGTCTCTGTACCGTTATCTGCGCATCGCACCCGGACAGTTGCAGGCGTTGACCGGCATCAAGGAGCGCCGATGGTGGGAGCCGGGTTATCCGCTTTCCCAAGGCGCCATTGCCGCTGCCCGGAAAGTGATGCTTTCCTCCGGGGTTTCCGCTGACGATATCGGGGCCCTTATCTATGCCGGTGTCTGCCGTGAGCAGTTCGAACCGGCCACCGCCTGCCGCGTGGCAGCCGGACTCGGCATCGGCGGCAAGACCGCCGTGTATGATCTTTCCAACGCCTGCCTCGGCGTGCTGAACGGTATCCTCGACGTGGCCAACCGGATCGAGTTGGGGCAGATCAAGGCGGGGCTTGTGGTTTCCTGCGAGAGCGCCCGCGAGATCAACGACATCATGATTGCCCGGATGCTGGAGGAACGGACGATGCAGCATTTTGCCGCTTCGCTGGCGACCCTGACCGGCGGTTCAGGCGCCGTGGCAATACTTTTGACCGACGGATCTTTCTCGGGCGCCGCGCGTAGGCAGCTTTTGGGCGGCATTACCCAGACCGCCCCGGAACACCACCGGCTCTGCCTGTGGGGTGTCATCCCGGATGGCAAAGGGGGCTACGTGCAGACCATGTCGACGGACGGCGTCAATGTCATGAATTACGGCGTTGAACTGGGCCGGCGCACCTGGGAAGCGTTCCTCCCGCAGGTCGGCTGGAAAACCGAGGATGTTGACCAGGTGGTCTGTCATCAGGTCGGGAGCGCCCATCAAAGCGCAATCCTGAAGGCGCTCGACATCCCTGCGGAAAAAGACTTCACCACGTATGAATATCTGGGCAACATGGGCACCGTGTCCCTGCCGCTGACCGCTGCCATTGCCGACGAACGGGACATCCTGGAGGCGGGCGACAAGGTGGCGTTCCTCGGAATAGGCAGCGGATTGAACTGCCTGATGCTGGGGATGGAATGGTAAAAAGCGCACTAAAGAAAGAATATCCCTTTAACGGGAAACGCCTTGATCTTGACGGCCTGGGGTATCATTACCTGGATGAGGGGACCGGCGCGCCGGTGGTGATGCTGCATGGCAACCCCTCCTGGTCGTTCTATTACCGCAACCTGGTGCTGGCGCTGCGGGACCGGTATCGCTGCATTGCGCCCGATCATATCGGCTGCGGCCTGTCCGACAAACCGGGTGATGATCGCTATGAGTACACGCTCTCCCGCCGCGTCGCTGATCTGGAACAACTGCTCGACACACTCGGGGTCATGGAGAATATCACCCTCGTTGTTCACGACTGGGGCGGGATGATCGGCATGGCCTATGCCGTGCGCCATCCTGAGCGGATCTCGCGCCTGGTGATACTCAATACCGGTGCATTCCACCTGCCGGGCAAAAAGCAGTTCCCGCTCAGCCTGATCATCTGCCGTGATACGGTTCTCGGCACGCTGCTGGTGCGCGGCTTCAACGCCTTCAGCGCCGGCGCCGCACATGTGGGGTGCAAGCGCAATCCGATGTCCCCGGAACTCCGCGCCCTCTACCGGTTACCCTACGATTCATGGCGAAACCGCATCGCCACGCTCCGGTTCGTGCAGGATATTCCGCTGTTTCCCGGTGACCCGGGCTATGATCTGGTCAGCGCCGTTTCCGACGGAATCGGTCGGTTCAGCGCCCTGCCGATGCTGATCTGCTGGGGTGAGCGGGATTTTGTGTTTGACCGGCACTTTCTGGCCGAATGGCGACAGCGTTTTCCCGATGCCGAAGTTCACGGTTACCCGGATTGCGGCCACTATATCCTTGAGGACGCCAAAGAAGAGGTTGTTCCACTGATTTCCGGGTTTCTTGACCGGACGGAGCAGTAAGAAATGGCCGCGACCGACATCGTCAACATCTCCCGCCCCTTGACCGAAATGGCCCGGCTGCAGCCGGATACGCCGGCCATCATCTTTTTGCAGGAAAAGCGTTCCCTTACCTTTCAGGAACTGGATCGGGAGAGCGACCGTATTGCAGACGGGCTGGGGCGGATCGGCATTGACCGCGGCACCAGGGTTGCGCTGTTGATCCCGCCCTCTCCCGAGTTGTTTGCCATTACGTTTGCCCTGTTTAAGGCCGGGTCCGTACCGGTGTTCATAGATCCGGGCATCGGGGCGCGCAACATGAAGGGGTGTCTTGCCGAGGCGGAACCGGAAGCCTTCATCGGCATTCCCAAAGCGCATGCGGCCCGGCGGCTTTTGGGCTGGGGACGCGCCAGTATCCGAAGCACCGTTGTCGTGGGGGGAGGTTCCTTCTGGGGCGGCGTGCCGCTCGATGAACTGCGCCGCTTTGCCATACCTTCGCCGTTTGTTGCGGCGGACACCTGCCGTGACGATGTGGCCGCCATCCTGTTCACCAGCGGCAGCACCGGCGCCCCCAAGGGCGCCGTCTATACCCATGGAACGTTTGCGGCCCAGGTCGAGACCCTGCGGGAAATGTACGATTTCCGCCCCGGCGAAGTCGATCTTCCGACCTTTCCGCTCTTCGCCCTGTTTGCTCCGGCCCTCGGCATGACAGCCCTGATCCCGCAGATGGATTTCACCCGCCCCGGATCGGTCGATCCACGCAAGATACTGGGTCCGGCAACCGAATATTCCGCCACGACCATGTTCGGCTCCCCGGCCCTGTTAAATCGGGTCGGCCGTTTCGGCGAGTCCCACGGCAGCAGGTTTCCTCATATCAAACGGGTGATTTCCGCCGGTGCTCCTGTCCCGGCCGCGGTACTGAAACGCTTTGCCGCACTGCTCCCTGATGATGCCGAAATCTTCACCCCCTACGGCGCCACTGAGGCGCTGCCGGTCTGCTCCATCGGCAGCCGCGAAGTCCTGGCCGAAACCGGGGCGATGGCAGGCAAAGGGCATGGTGTCTGTGTCGGCCGTCCGGTAGCGAGCATCTCCCTCGCCATAATTGCGATCAGCGATGCACCCATAGCCGCATGGAGCGACACCCTGGCGCTTTTGCCCCTGGAAGTCGGCGAGATCGCCGTGCGCGGGCCGCAGGTCAGCCGCGCCTACCTGAACCGGCCCGACGCCACCAGGCTGGCAAAAATACCCGATTCCGACGGCGGCGTCTGGCACCGCATGGGCGATGTCGGCTACCGGG
Source organism: Geobacter sp. (assembly GCA_003151775.1). Taxonomy (GTDB): domain Bacteria; phylum Desulfobacterota; class Desulfuromonadia; order Geobacterales; family Pseudopelobacteraceae; genus Oryzomonas. The sequence goes on from PLYK01000023.1 coordinate 22,267, forward strand.
ACAACAGCGGCCGGATCTGGTTCTGCGGACGCAAGTCCCACCGCGTAACGACCCCCGGGGAGACCCTTTTTACCATTCCGGTGGAAGGCGTATTCAACACCCATCCGGCGGTCTTCCGTACCGCGCTGGTCGGGGTGGGCATACCGGGCAGCCAGCAGCCGGTGCTCTGCGTGGAACTGGAGAAGAAGGCCGGAAAGCCGGAACAGGAGCAAATCCGCACGGAACTTCTCGAACTCGGCAGCCACTATCCCCACACGCGGAACATTCGCACGATTCTCTTTCATCCCGCTTTTCCGGTCGATATCCGTCACAATGCCAAGATATTCCGCGAGAAACTGGCGGTCTGGGCGAAGGGGGAACGGCCATGAAGGTACTGGTTACCGGAGGGGGCGGTTTTCTCGGCGGTGCAATCGTCCGGATGCTGCGTGAACGGGGCGACGAGGTGCGCAGCTTCTCGCGCGGCGTCTATCCGGCCCTGAACTCGCTCGGCGTGGAGCAGGTGAGCGGCACGCTGGAGGATTCGGATGCGGTAGCCGCGGCGGCCAAGGGGTGCGACCTGGTGTTTCATGTCGCCGCAAAGACCGGCATCTGGGGGAGTTACCGTGATTTCTACCAAGCCAACGTGGCCGGCACCGGGCACGTGATAGCCGCCTGTCTGAATAACGGTATCGACAGGCTGGTCTACACCAGCTCACCCAGTGTCGTCTTCGACGGCAGCGATGTGGAAGGCGGCAACGAGTCGCTACCCTATCCGGATTTCTATGAAGCGCACTACCCGGCAACCAAGGCCCTGGCCGAACAGNNCACCTGATCTGGGGGCCGGGCGACAATCACCTGGTTCCGCGCATCATTGCCAAAGGGCGCGCCGGCAAACTGCGCCGGATCGGTACCCGCCCCAACATGGTGGATACCATGTATGTGGACAACGCCGCCCGCGCCCATCTCCAAGCCGCAGATCAGCTCTCTCCCGGCAGCAGCGTCGCGGGCAACTGCTATTTCATCAGCAATAACGAGCCGCTGCCACTCTGGGATATGGTCAACCGCATCCTAGACGCGGCCTCGGTTCCTCCGGTTACCCGCAGCATTCCGCCGAAACTCGCTTTCACTATCGGCTGCATCTGCGAAGGCCTGTGGCGTCTACTCCGGTTACCCGGCGAACCGCCCATGACCCGATTTGTCGCCCATGAACTTGCCTCTGCCCACTGGTTCGACACCAGCGCCGCCCGCCGCGACTTCGGCTACGCTCCCGAGATCTCCATCGATGAGGGATTGCAACGGCTGCGCCGGTCGCTGCAAATGCCTCCTGCATGAATCCCGCCCCTCGGCCGCTAGACGGCGAAGTACACCTGTATTATCTGACCCTGCCGCAAGAACAATCGGAGTTGACCCGTTTTGAGCGCCTGCTCTCGCAAAGCGAGGCCGGCCGGGCCTGGCAGTTGAAAAGCGCCCAAGCTAAAAACCGCTTTATTGCCGGACGGGGAATGCTGCGCGACATATTGGGCGGGTACCTCCGCATTGATCCTGCGGAGGTGAGGATTGCCGCGGGAGAGCACGGCAAGCCGTTCCTGGCGGATGGTGCTTTAGATCTTCGCTTCAACCTGTCACACGTGGATGAGATAATGGTTCTGGCGGTTGCCGCCGGTGTCGAGGTCGGTGTTGATATTGAAAGGATCGACGCGGGCAAGGCCATTCATGATATGGCGCGGTTGGCGTTCTCCCGGCAGGAACAGGAAGAACTGCTGGCCATGCCTGCTTCGCAGCAGGTGGAAGCCTTCTACCGCTTTTGGGTCTGCAAGGAAGCCTGTCTAAAAGCATGCGGCAGGGGCTTTTCACTACCCGGCAGCAGTTTCAACGTCCCCATGTTTAAGAAAGCGCAAACGAGCTCAACCTTCAACTCTCATCCCTCAACCGAATTTTCTCATCCCTCAACCGTATTTCGTCCAGCGATCTCAACCTTCAACTCTCATCCCTCAACCTTCAACTCTCATCCCTCAACCGAATTCATCTGGCAAGTTCTGGATATAGATGTTCCGCACAATTACTGCGCGGCACTGGTGATTGAAATCCGTTCATCGGCGCTCCCGCTACCCAAACCGGTCCTTATTAAGAAGGCCACCTAATCCTATTGCTCCGGTGATTAAACATCAAACCCTGATGTAGGGGCGCTTCTTGCCTCGCCCAGATTGGGCGGAGTTGATTGGGCCCTATAGTCAAGACAATAATCCATCGAGTTTAAGGTGGTTCCTGTCTAGAGAATAACTATTTGCAATAAGGAAAACCATCCGGGGACTGAGCACATGTCTGTGAATTTTGACAAGGCTGATTCAGAGTTGAATTTGATTTTGCTCCTGGGCACAATTTGTATCCAGGTAAGAGATCCTTTCCATGTGAATTATCTTTTGAACCCATGCAGTATGGCATTCCATTTTGATCTTGAGCACAAATCTCCATATTGCGGCAAGGCTGATTCAGAGCTGAATTTGATTTTGCGCCTGGGCACAATTTGTATCCAGGTAAGAGATCTTGGCAATAAACAGGGAACGCATTAAATAAAAACAGGTTGATCAAAACTAAGCTTCTAAGTGTCCAGGTGCTCATATAGCCTCCAAGTTGAGAATTCCAAATTGTCCATGTCCAAATACCTGTGTCCATTTTTCTCATTTTGGCTCTCATTAAAACATTTTACTATGCCATTTTCCCTTTCATCTACTGTTTTTTTTACAGTTATTAAAAAACATCTGCGGATCATTATTAGCGTAACAACAGTACGTTAAAAGTCAAGTTTCCGGTTAAGATAGGGTTGTCTCAGAAAAAGGAAAATAAAGCACGTTAAGTATACGAAGAGGCGAGAATCCAACGGTACAACGTTGAAACTCACGTGGAATCGTTCGCTTCACAACATTCGAAATTACTACCCTTGCAAATGCTTCCGTTTTGCGGTAGTATGGTTTACATGATTCAGAGCTTCCATGACAATGAGACGCTGAAAGTATGGGAAGGTGAATTCTCTCGCAAACTGCCGCATGACATTCAGACGGTAGCAAGGCGCAAGCTCAGGATGCTGAACAACGCCAGGGTGATCGAAGATCTCCGTATCCCGCCTAACAATAAATTGGAGAAACTTGCTCACGACCGCGAAGGGCATTGGAGCATCAGGATCAACGACCAATGGCGTGTGTGCTTTGTCTGGGAAAACGGCACAGCATCTCGCGTCGAGATTTGTGACTATCATTGACAACGGCGCATCTTGAGGTAATGAGTATGGACAATCTGAACAAACTGCCCAACATCCATCCGGGCGAAGTGCTGAAAGAGGAATTCCTGGTGCCCATGGGTATCAGCCAATATCGGCTTGCAAAGGAGATCGGCGTGCCGGAGTCCAGGATTTCGGCCATCTGCCAAGGCAAGCGGGGAATTGGGGCTGATACGGCCGTACGGCTGGCCAGGTTCTTCGGCACGACTGCCGGGTTCTGGTTGGGACTTCAGGCTGATTTCGACACGGAAGAGGCGGAGCGGGGAGCATCGGTGGAGTTGGCTCGAATTAATCCCTGGAAACAGGCCGCCTGAATTTTCTTTAAACCATCCAGTCTCCGTGAAGTCAGTAGGAGAGCCAAATGGAAAAATTACAGCCAGACCTTTGAGGTTTTCAAAACCTCAAAGGTCTTAAAAATATCAACTTGAATGCAACTTGGAATAACTCTCATCTTTATTTGACCTCCACTATTTTCCCATAAATTCATGCTGCTTTTCCGGTTCTTTTCTTTGTTGGCTTCTCTTGTGATTCCATGACAGCACGAAGAATCTTGTTGGCGCGGGTCTGGTAGCCTCTGCCGTTCCGTTTTAGCCATGCCACGACATCCGTGTCGAGACGGATCGTTACAAGCTGTTTGGCGGAAACAAAGGTAGCCTGTTCAAAAAGATCTTCGCCTATCTCCGGGATGTCGGTATAGTCAATATCGTCGTCCGTCATGGCGTCAATCCGCGCCCAATCAGTTTTTGATTGTTTTTTCAAATCTTGCTTTTTCACGGCTGTTTGCCTTTCGTAGAGAAATTATCCTTATGGTTTCCTGTGGCCTTTGGGTATAGACCGCAACCATCAAACGGTCATTGATATGGCCAATGGTGATCAATCGCTTCTCGCCGTAATCCTTCCTATCATCATGGATTATCAGCCTATTGCCTTCAAATAACTCATGAGCATCATTGAAGTCAAAACCGTGATTTTCGATGTTTAGAGCGTTTTTAGATTCATCCCACTCATATTTCATATAGCCTCATTGTAAATACATTTGTATTTACTGTCAAACAATTTTGCCAAACGTGGTGAGGCGCAGCGGCGGCGCCTGCCAACCATCTACCGAATTCCCAGCGGAGTCTGCCCTTGACACGAGACATTGTCTTGTGTCAACGGCAGACCCCGTAAAGCTTCTCTTTGAGAGTCATGCGGCGATTTTGAGCGGTATGATACACAATTTTGTGTTTCGTCGAGCAACCCTTAAATCATAATCAGTCTGGAGATTCAACCAGAGTTCCGGCGATACTCCAAAGTAAACCCCCAGACGCAAGGCGGTATCGGCTGTGATTGAACGCTTGCCGTTGACGATGGTGCTTATCCGTCCCGGTGGCACGTCAATTTCACGCGCCAGCTTGTTAATGCTGATTTCCATAGGCTTCAAAAAATCTTCCAGCAGAATTTCGCCGGGGTGTATGAGATCAAGGTATTCTTTCAACGGCGACTCCTTTCAGTGATAATCCACGATTTCGACATCAAATGCGTCACCGTCAAGCCATTTGAAACAGATACGCCACTGGTCATTAATGCGTATGCTGTATTGACCGTTACGGTTTCCACTCAAGGCCTGCAACCTGTTACCTGGCGGTACCAGTAATACCGATTCCAAATCAAGGCGCTATCTTCGTTGGCTCGTCTTCGGCTCCTCAACGTACGAAACTGTACGCCTTCGTCGCCTCAANNCAAGCCGATCATCAAAAAGCACTTCGGTGTCTTTGTCGTGGAAGCTCTTTATCATCTGGCATCATTCCATCTGACATCCGGTATTACGTCAAGCGTAATAGCTGGACTACTTTATATTATTGCAACATTTAATAGGGGAGCAGCCGCATCAGGCCTGGAGTAATTTCCTTATGCCGTTATAATCGATTCTTTTTTTCGATATACCATCCCTTGAANNTTATTGTCGTCATCTATAATCCGGACAATGTATGAGGCGAGTTTTGGATTTAAAGCCTGCTCCGTTGCTTCTGCGTACAATGTCCCTTTAGTGGCGGCTTTTACGAAGGATATGCTGGCATTGATACCCATAGCCAGAGCCCCGTGGGAGTTGGAGGCAACTGCAAACGCAAAATCCGCCAAAGTGAAGATGGCCCCGCCATGTACCGTCTTTGCCCCATTAAAATGGAAAGGCTCTATTTTCATGCTGGCCTTTGACCATCCAGGGCCAACTTCAAGAAGCTCAATTCCGGTATGGCGAGCAAACAGGTCCTCAGTGGAAAAAAACTGTTTTATCTTTTTCATGACTCATCACCTTTCCACATAGATGTGATCTCGAACATTCAATTTTTATCTTTTTGTAACCGTTATTTCAATCGTTCCAGATTTTTGCAGGCACGGGCATCTTTGAGCTTTTCGCACAAGTACTGATATTCGGATTTTGCCTCCACGGGTAACCCCATTTCCTCGTAGATGGCCGCCCGGGAGTTTGCGATCTTGTCGGCAAAATCCATCCAGGAGAATGCCTCCGCTTCGCTCCGGGTCATTGTCATGAGCTTACTCAACACTTCTTGATCCGGTCCCGTCAATATGGCCCGGTAATTGTCAGCCTTCATAAGGTCCATGGCGCGGGGAAGATTCTGATCCAGCACGTGTTGCGCTTCCTTCAACTCCTTCAATACCAGATCATTCTGCTTCTCGTACGCCATGGCTTTGTAAAGATAGACCCTTGTTAAAAGAAGGGCATTCCCCCCCACCGGCATTCCCGGCTTAAGCAACCGGATGGCCTCTGAATAGTCCCTGAGTTTGTTTTCCCGGCCACGGCCCAGATCGGCCCTCAGGATATAATCCTCAGCCTTTCCTTTATTTTGGGAAATTTTCAGGTCCAGCGCCTTCAGTGTCCGTTCTGCCTCCTTTTCATCCATTTCCGTGATGGATCCGGCATAGAGCTCTTTTCTCAGCTTTGCAAGCTCACTTTTCTGCAAAGCTACCTCTAAATCACCGTTCTCTTTATCCTTCCCTGCGTGTAACTTTCTATCTTTCTCGTAGAGTCTGGTAGCTTCCGCATAGTCTTTCTCGTAGAGCTCCATTTTGCCGGCTTGCATATAAATATCTGCCCTCGCTTCGTAATAAAAGGGGAGATCATTACAGTCAGTTTCCCGGCAAAGAACGATGGCCCGTGACATATCGCTGCCGGCGTTGTCGTAATCGGCGCGCAACGCCAGGTAATAATGTGATCTTTGCGTGTAATATTTCGGATTGTCGGACTTGAGGGATATGGCGCTGTCGAGGGATTCGAATATCTGCGAAGCGTATTTTTTGTTGAGCTCGTCGAACGCCTTAGCGCCCTCTTGCCGTAAGCCGGCAATCCGGCACTGTACATCCCTGATGCCGTTGTAAACATCCGCCCTCGCCACATAAGCTTCGGCGCGGCCTTTATCAAGGGAAATGGCCTTGTTCAGATCGGACAAGGCCTTGTTCAGATTCGCTAAGGCCTTGTTCAGATTTTCCAGTTCTCCCGAACCCTCCGGCGGCTCCTTGTTCAAAAGCGTAGCGCCGCCACCAACGCCCATGCCTGCGACGAACTCGGCCCTTCCGATATAGGCCTCGACAAGGTCCGGGTTCAGCTCAATGGCCTTATCGTATGCCTTCTGCCCCATTTCGGCGCTTCGATAGCGTTGCTCGGTCGCTTTTTCCAGCCAGAGGTTTGCCTTGAACCGTTTTTCCTCATTTGTGATCTCCACCAGGACCTGCTTTTTCTCTTCACCGCTGGACTCGGTCAGCCGCTTCTTGAGGGATTCCATTTCCCCGGCTTGGCGGTCATAGTCCGCTTTCAGCCGGTTGTAGGAGTCGATGACCCCATTGTCTTCTTGCACTTTTTTGAGATTGGCCTCCACTTCTTCCGTGGTCATGACGGCCTTGATCTTAACCAGACACTTGATGGCATCCAGATTTCCGAGGGCGGACTTCTTCTTCTCAAGGACAATGACTTTCATGGCGTGGTTTGCCACCACCTCGATCAAATCTTCATCAAGGGCGAGGTTCCGAACCTTCGTGTAACTCTTGACAAAGGCGCCCGCCTCCTCGGCTGCATTTTGCTCGGCCTTTTTCTGGGCTCTATCTTCCCCGATATCCATTGACTCACCTCCGCCCACGACATATTCACCTTCAGCGGTGATAGTGAGCGTCTCGGCCCATACCAAAGGGCACATTGAGAACAGCGATAAGAGGATCATTCCAAATGACATGCATCTGATGCGCTTCATGGTTTAAACTCCTTATTCAACTCAAAACCTATTTCCTTATGCTGGTATAATTGATTCGTTTTTTCGATATACCATCCCTTGAAATATAGCTACAACATTATTGTCGTCATCTATAATCCGGATAATGTATGAGGCGAGTTTTGGATTTAAGGAACTCACAAGGGTCAGGTCTAACCGATGCCGAGCTAGAGAGGATTATTGCCGAGGACGAAGACGAGCAAGACTTCCGGCCAGACTGGACGCGGGCAAAACTGGTTCTTTCCGAGTCCAAGCAATCAGTACACCTCCGCCTTGAACAGGATATCATCGACTTTTTCAAGTCTCATGGGAAAGGGCATATCTCACGGATGCAAGCGGTTCTGAAAACCTATGTAGATTCCCATCGATCACACGCCAAACGATAATGTACCAGATACGTGGGTTGCACGTTTTCCCTTGCCGTCATGGTTTGCGAACTAACTTCTCTATGTCAAATCCCTGATTTGCAACCAAGCCAAGAATATGCTTATAAACATCCTTCTCCATCACTGGTTTGCGTGCCAATATCCAGAGATATTTCCGATTTGGAGAACCAACTACAGCGTACTCATATTCCCTACCTAGATCAATGATCCAGTAGTCTGTTCTGAATGGCCAGAAAAAGCTTACCTTTAAGCGGGCGTTACCATTAGGATCAACCGACCAGGCACGACCCTTCGCTTCTCGCAGATTCTTATTTTTTTCGTTTACGCAACGGTTGATTACTTCAATCTCTCCGGTCGGTGATAACATATATGAGGCGGTACTTCCACGGCAACCTTTCTGAAAAAAATGTTCAAAACGCGCAATTTCGTACCAGACACCCATATAGCGTGCCAGATCGACGTTCTGAACCGATGTAACTGGAAGGGGATCATTTGTTGCGTTGCTGTCCTTGGCAAACATTACTAAGACTACAATCACAATAGAGATGATTTTAGCAATTAATGATGAATTCATTTTGAATATTCGGGAGAAATAATGCAATTTATAGTATCCTCGTCAAAGCAAAACTTATCATGAATGTCCCATGCGGACGACCACCCGATGCTTCACCAGGCCCCGCTCCAGGGGGATCGCGCCACCGGCCACGCGCTGGCCATCCATCTCCACCCAGGCGACGCCGCGCTCGCAGCCATCCGGATTCTCCACCTGGATCGCGTAAACCGTTTCGCCATGCCGATACGTGAGGTTGAAGCCGGGCCACGTTGCCGGGATGACCGGGCTGACCCGCATTTGATCCCCCTGCACCCGCAAGCCCAGCACCTCCTCTACCCAAGCCCGGTACATCCAGGCCGCAGAGCCGGTATACCAGGACCAGCCACCCTGTCCAACCCGGCCGGGCAAGCGGTACACGTCGGCCGCCACTACGTAGGGTTCGACCCCGTATTGCCAAACCGCTTCCGCATCCCGGGCGTGTTCGATCGGATTGAGCATGCGCAAGAGCTGCACCGCCCGCTCCCCATCCCCCTTGCGGGCCATGGCCATGACCATCCAGAGGGCCGCGTGGGTATACTGGCCGCCATTCTCCCGCACGCCCGGCGGATAACCCTTGATGTAGCCGGGCGAGGGCGTTGCTGTATCGAATGGGGGCTCGAAGAGCAGCACCAAGCCTTCATCCTGGCGGACGAGATGGCGCCAGGCCGACTCCAGGGCCTGGTCCGCCCGTGACGGGTCGGCTGCGCCGGATAGCCAGGCCCACGATTGGGGCAGGGAATCGATCCTCGCCTCCCTGTTGGCCGCGGAGCCGAGCGGAGAGCCGTCGTCGAAGGTCCCCCGCAGGTACCACTCCCCGTCCCAGGCGGCTTGTTCGGTCCGCTGGATCAGGGCGTACCGTTCCTCCTGGTACCCCTGGCTCAGTTCCGGCTGGTGCAGGATGTCCGACAGTTCGGCCATCCCCTGCAGCAGGTCGCACAGGAACCAGGCGAGCCAGACGCTCTCCCCCTTCCCGGCCGCGCCCACCAGGTTCATGCCGTCGTTCCAGTCCCCGGTCCCCATCAAGGGGAGGCCGTGGGGCCCGACCGTCAGGCCGCGGGTGACCGCGCGCCGGCAGTGATCAAAGAGCGTGGCGCGGTCAAAGGTGACCTCCGGGGTGGAGAATTGCTCGTGCTGATCGTCCGCCAGCAGGGGGGCGTTGAGGAAGGGAACCTCCGCCAGCAGGATCGCAGTATCACCGGTCGTTTGGACGTAGCGGGCCACCACGTAGGGGAGCCAGAGCAGGTCGTCGGAGATCCGCGAACGGATTCCGGCCCCGGCGGGTTCATGCCACCAATGCTGCACGTCCCCCTCCTTGAATTGCCGGCTTGCGGCCAGCAGGATCTGGTCCCGCGCCAGTTCCGGCTTGGCGTAAAGGAACGCCAGGACATCCTGCAACTGGTCGCGGAAACCNNGCCATGACGTCCTGCAGCTGATCGCGAAAACCGAAAGCGCCGCCGGACTGGTAGAAAGCGGAACGCCCCCAGATGCGGCAGCTCAGGGACTGGTACTGAAGCCAGCGGTTGATCAGCAGGTCGGCGGCCAGTTCGGGGGTCTGCACCTCGATCGTGACGAGCAGGCTATTCCACCATGCCCTGGTCCGGTCGAAGGCGTCCTCGAATGCCCGGTACTCCCGGTAACCCAGAACCATGTTCCTGGCCTGGGCCGCGGAGTCGGCCTGGCCCAGCAGGCAGGTAATATCGCGCTGCTCGCCCGGGGCCATCTCCAGGGTCACCCGGAGCGCTGCACAGGGATCCAGCCCCGCCCCGGTCCGGCGCGACAGCCGGGTCAGCTCCATGGCCAGCGGGTCGGCAAGTGAGCGGTTGCGGCCGATGAAGGCGCTGCGGTCGCCGCCGTATGAGTCGATAGGGGGAACCATGGCCACGAAGGCGACCCGTTCGCCGTACTCGGGGTGGTAGCAGTTTTGCGCCAGAAGGGCCTGGGTCTCGTCATCCCAGGTGGTCACGACGTGCATCTGGGAGTTCTCGCGGTTCTCGCCCAGGGTCAGCTCCACGTAATAGGTTATGGAAATCCGGCGCCTCCGGGGAGAGGCGTTGGTGAGCCGCAGGCGCTGCAGCTTGACCGGCTCCCCGCCGTTCTCGTCCACAGGCACGAAGACCGTCAACTCCTGCTCGATCCCGTTGCTGTTATGCTCGAAAACCGTGTAGCCGGCCCCGTGCCGGGCCCGGTAGGCGGCCTCCTCGCGGACCGGCGCCGCGGTGGGCGACCAGAAGAGGCCGTTCTCCTCGTCGCGGATATAGAGCGCCTCCGACGCCGGGTCCAGGACCGGGTCGTTCGACCATCCGGTTAGGCGGTTGCGCTGGCTGTTGCCGTACCAAGTGAAACCGGACCCGGTTTCGCTCATCAGGGTGCCGAAGGTCTGGTTGGCGATGACGTTCACCCAGGGCGCCGGGGTATTGGTGTTCGGGCCGAGATAGATCGCGTATTCGCGCCCGTCCGGGGTAAAGCCGCCCAGGCTGTTGAAGTAGCTCAACTCCATGAAGGGAAGCGGGGCCGAAGGCTCACGGGGGGCGCGTTTCCGAGTTAGACGTTCCAGCAGTTCGGGAACCTCCACCGGGCCCCCCAACTGCTGGGGCAGCGTGCCGCGCGCCGCCACCAGCACGACGCTCGCCACGGCCTTGAGGAGGTTCAGGTCCGCCTCCTGGATCTGTTCCGCGCTCTTCAGGAAGATCCCGGCCGTCCGGTCAGTTGCCAGGAAGAGGGTGTGGGTCTGGATCAGTTGTTCCAGCCGTTCCTGGAGCGGCCGTTCATAGCCGCCCGCCTCCTCGTTGAGAATCACCAGGTCGGTCGCCAAGCCATGTATCCGCCAGTAGGTATGGGCCTGGAGCATCTGGCGGACCAGGCTGATATCCCGCGCCTCGCCGATGGTAACCAGGGCCAGGGGAAGATCGCCCGAGATGGCGTAGGGCCACAACCCAGCCTGCCCCTTGCGGTTCGCTTCCAGGCGTTCGACTGGTGCGCGCAGGAGGCGGTTGGGAAAAAGCAGGTGGCCTGCCAGTTGCTGGAATCGGCGCGCCTCGTCGGCCTGGATGTGCAGCACCTGCAACTGCTGCTGGGTCGAGCGCCAGGCGAAATCCATGGCCCGCTCGGCCGCATGGGGGTCACTATGCTTATCCATCAGCAAAAGAACCTGCTCGCGGCTGGACCCGGCAGCGAGCACCAGGCAGACCCGGACGCGCTGGCCCGGCTTCAGGGTGATGCTCAGCCGCAGGCCGAGCATAGGGTCAAGGACGAAACCCTGGCTGTTGCCGAGCCCCTGCGCGGCCCCCATGGGGTTGGCAAGGGTCCGGCCCCGGCCGATGAACCGCACCCGGTCGGTCTCGAACTGCCATCCCTGTTCCTGCCGGCTGTCGTCTCCGGTCTGCTCAAGGGTCAGGCAATGGGCCACATACAGCGGCGCTTCGTTTTCGCTGCGCGCTCGCCGGTGGGCGAGGAGCGCTTGCTGCTCGGGGAGCGCTTCGGTCTGGATGAACAGCTTGTTGAAGGCCGGGTGCTGGCGGTCCGCGTTGTGGGGCGCCATGGAAAGTTCCACGTAGCTCGTGAGGTTGAGGCGGCGGACGCGGGGGGAGCGGTTCACCAGGGTTATGCGGCGCACCTCAAGATCGTCCTCCGGCGAGACGATGATCTCCGTCTCCGTGTGGATCCCGTCATCGACGCGGCGGAACACGGCCCGGTCCAGGGCGAAGTCAACCGAATACCCTTCGGGCTTCCCGCCAACCGGGTGATAGGTGTTGGACCAGAGATGCCCCGGATCGGCCTCATGAATGTAGCAGAACGTTCCCATGGCATCCCGGGTCTGGTCCGACCGCCAGCGGGTAAGCTCCTGTGTCCCCCACTGGCTGTAACCACCGCCGCTGTTGGTAATCATCACCCCGTAGCGGCCGTTGCTGAGCAACAGGCACTTGGGCGTCGTGGTATGGGGCGTGATAAAGGAGCTTCCCGCCGGCGCGACCAGGTCCCGGGCCGGCAGCGCCGGCTCGTTCCGCCGCGTCGAGTACAACTGCAAAGGCGGCAGGGTCGGGATGCGTTCCTGAAGCAGTGCCTCAAAAGCCCGCACCCGGGGGTCGCTATGAAAACGGCGCGGGAACGGGTCGTTGTGAAGGAAGTTGGTCAACGCCAGAAACGCCATGCCCTGGTGATGGGCCATGTACGCCTCCACGATCACCCCGCGCTTGAGGGACCGATTCCCGGCCTCGCGCTGCGGTTGCCGGCTGAAATCCATGGCCTCGCAATAGCCGTACTCGCCCAGAAGCCCCAGCCCGGCCAGTTGTTTCAGGTTCCGCACGGTCTCGGCCGGCGCCACGTTCAGCGCCAGCAGGGTAGCATAGGGAGCGACGACCATCTGCTCCTCCATGCCGCGCTTCAGGCCGAGGGCCGGCACGCCGAAGGCCTTGTACTGATAGGTCTTGTTGCTGTCCAGATCGGCAAAGGCGGACTCGGAGATGCCCCACGGCACCCGGTGCGCACGGCCGTAGGCGATCTGGACCGCCACCGCCTCCCGTGCGGCCTTGTCCAGAAGCGAGTTGCCGTAGGAGCGCTGGAACAGAAGCGGCATCAGGTATTCGAACATGGTCCCGGTCCAACTGAGCAGCACCCGCTGCCGGCCGATCGCCCCGTAGGGACGGCCCAGTGAAAACCAATGTTCCAGCGGGACATCGCCCCGGGCGATGGCGACGAAGCTGCCCAGCCGGGCCTCGCTGGCCAGGAGGTCGTAACTGGAGACGTCCCGTTGGTCCGCGGAAACGTTGTAGCCGATGGTGAACAGCTTGCGCTTGGGGTCATAGAGAAATCCCAGGTTCATCCCGGCCGACAGTTCGCGGACATCGGCCAGCAACCGTTCGGCCATGCCCAGGGTTTCCCCGGCCAGCCACCGGCTCGTGGCGAATGCCTCCATAATCCGGTCGATCCACGGATCAAGGGGTGAACCGGCCCGGGGGGACCCCTCGCGGATGGCGCGAAGGATCGTTATCGACGGGATCCGGTCATGGGCCAGATCGAAGAGCGTCGGCGCCTTTGACAGGTCCTGACTGACGGCGAGTTGGGCCGCCGCCCCCAGCGGCGCCAGCTCCTCCCCGCACTTTTCCGCCAGTATCTCGATCCAGGCGAGGTAACGGTCGCTGTTGTGAACCCAGGCCGAGGCCTGCTGTTCGAGCTCGGCGCCCCACGACAGAACCCCGGCGCTAGCGGCGACAGAGACGATATTGACCTGCATCCGCCGTTGCAGGTGGAGGAGATCTACGACGCCGGATGGGGGCGCTTGCCAGTCCCGCAAGAGCGCCTCCATGATCTTATGACAAAAACCGGCGCTCCCGGCCTGAGTCACGGCCTGTTTCAGGATCTCCCCGGTGTCGGCCAGACCGGTAAAAGCCCGGCCATCCAGGAGCGGGGCGTGCAGCAGTTGGTCCAGCCCCTGCTCCAGGGCCCACAGGGCGCCCAGCAGGTTGCCGCTGTCCACCGTGGAGACGTAGCGGGGTTTGAGCGGGGCCAGGGTCTGGATATCGTACCAGTTGAGGAGATGCCCTTCATGGCGCTCCAGCTTGCCGATGGTCGCCATGGTGGCGGTCAGCTTTTCGACGACCTGGGTGACGGTCAGGTAGCCGCAATCGTGGGCTCCCAGGATGCTGGTCAGCCAGAGTCCGATGTTGGTCGGGCTGGTTCGCATGGCCAGGCTGTTCTGATGGGAAACCTGGTAGTTGTCGGGCGGCAGCCATGAGGTGTCGGCGCTGACGAACGCCGAGAAATAGTGCCAGGTCCGCCGGGCGACCTGCCGGAGGAAACGGCGGTCCTGTTCCGGCAGCGGCTGGGCCTGCTGTTGTTCAACGGGTCGCAGGTTCAGAAGCCAGCCGAGCAAAGGGGAGAGAAACCACAAAACGAGCCAGGGGGCAGCCTGGGGCAGGCTGTCCGGCATGACGCGCCAGATCGCCCACCCCACGGCGGCGCTGAAGCAGCTCCCCAGTGCCAGGCTTGCGACGAAGAGCGGTTGCCGGCGGGAGGCGCTCCAATGGGTTGCCTGGGCCGTCCATTCCAGCAGGTCGCGCCGGGAGACCGTGCGCCGGAACCAGACCCGGGCGATGGCGTCCAGTGTCACCGCGGCCTGGTGCGGCAGCAGCGCGGCGTCGGCGGTCGCCCGCAACAGGTCATGCAGCAGCTTGGCAGGGGAGAAGTACCTCAACCCCTTGAGGGTGGTGGCCATGGTGAAGGGCTGGGCCAGGAAGTGGAAGAGGAGTTGCAGGCCGACCACCAGGGTGGCGATCCCGCCGATCCTCGGGGAGATGAGCCAGGAGGCCAGCAAAAGGCCCAGGCTCGTGGCGGGCAACAGGCTGCGGCGCAGGTTGTCGAGGATCTTCCAGCGGTTGAGCAGGGAGAGCGGGTTGGCCCCGCGGCCGCCCGAAGCCAGGGGAACGCGCGGGAATATCCACCCCGCGATCTGCCAGTCGCCGCGAACCCAGCGATGTGCCCGGCTGCTGTAGCTCTGATACCCTTGGGGAAACTCGTCGTAGAGCTCGATGTCGCTGGCCAGCCCCACCCGGACGTGCGACCCTTCGATCAGGTCGTGGCTCAGTATCCACGCTTCGGGGAACCGTCCCGACAGCACTCGGCTGAAGGCGCGCACATCGTAGATTCCCTTGCCGTGGTACGACCCTTCGCCGCTTAAGTCCTGGTAGACGTCGGAGACCGCCTGGGTATAGGGATCGATGCCGACCACATCGGCGAAGAGCCGGCTGAAGATCGAAGCGCTCGTGCTCGGCAGGGTCGGGCTCACCCGCGGCTGGATGATGGTGTACGTGCCGGCCAGGATGTTTCCAACCGCATCGAAGCGCGGCTGGTTGAGGGGATGGGCCAAGGTCTCCACCATCCTGCGGGCCGTGGCGTGGGGCAACTGGGTGTCGCTATCCAGGGTGATGATGAAGCGGACGTCCGCAAGCCGCTCCGGGTCGCCCACGTAGACCAAGGAGGGGGCGTTTTCCGGCCGCGTGCCGTCGATCAGGCGGTTCAACTCCTCCAGCTTGCCCCGCTTGCGTTCCCAGCCGATGAATTTCTGCTCCGATTCGCTCCAGGCGCGCTCCCGGTGGAACAGGAAAAACCGCTCGCCGCCATGACGCCGGTTGAGTTCCTCCAGACATCCCTGTGCGGTTTGGAGCAGCAGGCTGTCGTCTTCCCGGGCGAGTGTGGCCGAATCGGTGTAATCCGTGAACAGGCTGAAGAGCAGGTTGGCTTCCTTGTTGGCCAGGTAGCGGATCTCCAGCTTCTCCACCTCGGCGCGGACCGTCTCCTGGTTCGACAGCATCATCGGCACGACCACCAGGGTTCGGAAGGCATCGGGAATCCCGGCATCCTCGAAATCCATCTTGGGGAGCGGCCGGGGGGGCATAAAGCGCGTGACCAGGTAATTGACCATCTCGATCGCCAGCTGGCTGACCGGAATCAGCAGTAACAACACCAGTCCGAGGCAAAGGGGGAGCGATAGCCCAGAGGGCATAACGGCGGCGATCAGGGAAAACAACAGGATGGAGAAACCGGCGATGCCTGTGGCGTAGACAACGACGTGGCGGCGATAGATCCATTGCAGGGCGCGGTAACTCAGCCTTTCGCGGCAGGCCAGCAGCCGGGCCAGCTCGGCCCTCCTCTCACCGGTCAGCCAGGCGCCGGCGTGGCCGGCCCGGTCATCGGTTGTCGAATCGCGCCCTGCCCGGGCCGCCAGCTCGATGACCCGCTCCGCCACCTGCACCTCGTCCTGGCCGCTGGCCAGGGCGAGTTCTTCAATCGCCCGGCGGCAGCGGTCGCGGGTAGCAAAATCCATCCCGCCGTAGATCCCGGACGGGTCGCGGCGCAGCACCTGCTCCACCCGGCTGAGCTTCTCGAAGATCTCCCTCCAGTCCAGAAGGGCCAACTGGCGCAGGCTGGTAAAGGCGTTGCCGCAGGAGAGCTGCTCCCTGGTCTGCCGGTTCTGCTCACGCATATGGAACTCGTGCAGGGGGGTTTTGAGCGTGCGCTCAAGCCAGCTCTGGACCGCGGACAATGCCGCTGCCTCGTCGTAGAGCAGGCCGACCAACTGAGTGCCAAAATAGGGGCTGGGGTTCGGCTCGGCCTTGGAAAGCTCCGCCAGTATCCCAAAGAGTTGGTTGGCATCGCGGCGATTGGCGGCGATCAGCCGGTTTGCCCAGAAGTCGGCCAACTGGCGTTCGCGCAGGTCCGCCATGGCGGTGACGGCCATGCTCTGGATGCTTTCGATGAGCGCGATGCGCAGCATCTGGGGGATCGCCCAGAGTTCGCCGATCGTCAGGGTGCGCACCGATTGGTGGGCCTCGATGAACGCCAGGATATTCTCCCGGTCCAGGCGCAGTTCCGTATGGGAGGCGAGATCCTTGGCCAGGCCATAGATGCACGGCAGCCCTTGGTAGGGCTCGGAGGCCAAGGCGGGCAACTGCCGGTAAAAGCGCCGGGGCAGGTTCAAAAGGACCTCGCGAACATTCCCCTCCAGGATGTACTCGTTGTCGAGGATCCAGTCGGCGGCCGGCGTGGCCTTCTGTTCCAGACGGCTCGCTGCGGTGAGATCCGCGCAGACCTGGCGGACCCAGTGACGGGACCGCTTGAGACGCTTGAGCAATTCGGCGGAAAGCCGCGGCCTGGGATCCACCTGCTGTTCGCCGGCGTGGCGCCTGGCATGTTCCTGTATCTGTGCCGGGGAGAGCTTTACCGCGGTCTCCCGCGCCTCTGCCCGCCTCTCGCGCCTGGGATGCATGACGAACAGCGCCGGCGGGATATCAGTACCCTCCCGCAGCATGGCCACCGGACGCTGTAAGGATTCGACCGGCGCCTGGAGGATCAGGACGGATTCCCCGGACACGAGCCAGCGGGCATGATCGCGCATGACCTGGGGCGCAACGCCGCACCGGGAGCGCCGCAGCCGGAGGAGGGCCGCCAGGGCGCCGATTGCGGCGCCTGCCTGGGGAGCGAAGATGCCCCAGGCCGGAAACGATTGCGGCCAGGGCAGTAACAGGGCAACAACCCAGCCGATCACCCCGCACAGGCAGGCTGCCAGGGCGACCCCGAGGGCGCGGCGCCGGAGGAATGGTTCGGCGATACGCACCTCCCCGTCCAAACCCTTATGCACCAGGGCGGTGCGGCTAAAGCCCTGCCGGGCCAGTTCCCGGAGAGCTCTCCGGGCTTCATCGTGCTTTGCGAAGTAACCAACGAGGGTGCCAACGTTCACTATTTGTCCTTTACTTGAATGCGTTTTCCGAGCACCCAGCCATTGTGATAAATTTCACGCGACGGAAGGGTCCGGAAAGGAACCGTGCGGACCGTTCCAGGGGATGGGACAAGAGGTGGCTGGAGATGGCCGGAAAACAAAGGGGGGCGAAATGACTAAGAGAAATGATTTCGGGAGAAAGGTCAATCAATTTATTATACGCCGTTATCGGATTTATAGCCAAGTATATTACTATCAAAGACCCTTTGTTGGACAGGTGACGTCTCAGGTGCACATGGCCAGGGGAGCTGAGGCTGACTGTAAAAATGGACGCACTGCTTTCAAATAACCGAGCGTGGCGCATGCTCCGAACCGATGCTATGAAAGGATAACAGAAAAGGGAACATGTGCAATTGGCGGCCATCCGAATCTCAGAATATTCGGTGTACATCCATGCAATTATTGTATTGATGCTGTGTGGGAATTTTCACCCCGAAACTCCCTATTAAACAAAGCCCACCCCGAAAGAGGTGGGCTTTTCATTGCCTGGTTGTTTCAAGTAGCCCCGCTACCCTGGCCAACGGCAGAAAGCGGCTAGGTCAAATTCCAGATCATCATCTCCACAATATCCTTGAAGCTCTTGCCGATCTCCGAGACAACCGTGGGCTCGAAACCGCAATGCATCATACACTGGGCGCAGCGGGGGTCCTTGCCTACCCCGTATTTGCCCCAATCGGTCTTTTCCATCATCTCCCTGAAGGTCGGATAGTGGGTGTCGGTAATCAGGTAACAGGGCGCCTTCCATCCCCGCGGGTTGCGGGTGGGATTGCCCCAGGGGGTGCAGTCCAGCTTCTTTTCCCCCTTGAGGAAACGCAGGTACATGGGGGTTGAGTAGAAGCGATGCTTCTTGCTCATCTCATAGACCTCGGCAAACTTCTTCTCGATCTCGCGCCGCTCCAGGAACAGCTTTTCACCCACCGCCTCGTAGCCGAAACCGGGCGCCACCAGCAGACCGTCCACCCCGATCTCCTCCAGGTGGGTAAAGAGCATCTCGATCTCCATCAGGTTGGTTTCCTTGAAGATGGTCGTGTTGGTGCAGACGAGGAAGCCGGCTTTCTTGGCGGCCACGATGCCCTCGACCGCCGACTTGAATACGCCGTCGCGCTCGACGGCCTTGTCGTGCGTCTGCTCCAGACCGTCGAGGTGGACGTTGAAGAAGAAGCGATCCGACGGCCGGAATTCGTGCAGCTTTTTCTTGGTGAACATGCCGTTGGTGCAGAGATAGATGTGCTTACGGCGGCGTAGGATGCCTTTGACGAGAGCGCCGATCTCTGGGTAGATCATCGGCTCGCCGCCGCAGATGCTGACGATGGGGGCGCCGGCTTCGTCCACGGAGGCGAGGCATTCCTCGACAGAGAGTTTTTGCTTAATGGTATCTTCGTATTCGCGGATACGGCCGCAGCCGGTGCAAGTCAGGTTGCAGGCGTGGAGCGGTTCGAGCATCAGCACCAGCGGGAAGCGCTTGGCGCCGGACAGCTTTTTACGACCGATGTAGCCCACCATGTCGGTGGTCAGACTGAGCGGGAAGCGCATCGAAATCTCCTTCGCATCAGCGCCGAGCGTTACAAGCCCTGAGCGCAAGCTAGGGGTTTCGTTTAACCCCTCGCTTGCGCTCAGGGCTTGTAACGCTCGGCGCTGTATCGCGCCAATGCCATCAGGGGAAAGTACAGGCTATACAAGTGATATTTCAGATAAAATACCTTCGGAAATCCGGTTCCGGTAAACGGCTCTTCGCGCCAATCGCCGTCCTCGGCCTGCGTAGCGACCAAATACGCCGGCGACGGCCGGCCGATAGCGGCGTCCGGACGGCCGGCCGCCATCAGCGCCAGCAGCGGCGTCGCGAAGGCCAGACGCCAGAACCCGGCCGCCGCGGGCCCGCAGGCGGCCAGACGCACCAGGATCGGCGTCGTGCCGATCACCAGCGCGCCGAACACCAGCGCCGCCAGCGCCAGGCGGCTGTCGTCCTGGCGAATGCCGGGCCGGCGAAGGGCGAGGGTGTTCATGCCCCCTTCAAGCCGCCGACGCGCTCCCCGTCACGCAAAAACCGCCCGGCGGGGCGTCTGTCCCGGCCGGGCGGCAAGTTGAACGGGTCTCTCGGGGGGAGGACGGCCCGTCTTGGAAGTCCAGGCGGCGGACGGTTGAAAGGCCAACCGTCCGCGCGTCCGCTACTGGAACGGATAGAAGCGGAAGCTGCTCATCAGGATGTTTTCCTGCGCGTGCGGGGCCGCCACCGACCCGAAGGCCGTCGTCGTCGAGCTCGGGAAGCCCGCGCGCTCGATGTAGCTGTACTGCAGGCCCCACTGGAAGTGGCCGAACGTCCCTGCGTAGGGCTTGTGCCAGAAACCGATGGTGGCTTCGTCGGTATAGCGGGTCTGGCCGTTGCAGCCCGGCACCGCCGTGATCGCCGAGCCCGAACCCGGGGTCGGCTGGGCCGTCGTCTCGATCATGCAGCCGGTGTTGTTGGTGAAGAACGGGTTGCCGAGGCCGCCGTGCGTGAACGCGCCGCCAGGCGTCGCCTGCATGTCGAACGATGTGCGCGCTTCCCACTCACCGCCGGCGTAGACGTAGACGTCGAGTTGCGGCGTGGCGTGCCACGTCGCGCCGCCCATGATCATTTCTTCGTTGATCGGGTGCATGTTGCCGTCGGGGCCGAAAGCGATGTCCGACAGGCCGGAAGTGCCGTAGCGGCCGATGCCGTCGCCGTAGGCGAGCGAGACCTGCGCATCCAGCATCTTCGGCATGACCTGGTACTCGATGCTGCCGCCGACGCCCCAGCCCTCGGTGCTCCGGTTGGCGGGCGTGCCGGTGGTCGTGGCGGTGCCGCCGACGTTCACCCGCTCATAAAAGTTGCGCGCGATGCCGAAGCCTTCGACGTGCAGCTTGTGGCCGCCAGGAGCCTCGTCGACCGCGAACTTACCGATCACGTCGGGGACG
>PLYK01000139.1 GCA_003151775.1 Geobacter sp.
ATCCGCGACGTCATCGGCACCGGCGGCAAGAACATCCGCAACATCACCGAGACCACCGGTGTTACCGTGGATATCGAGGATACCGGCCGCATCAACATCGCCAGCACCAACAAGGAGGCGTGCGACCTGGCCATCCAGATGATCCGCGGCCTGACCGACGAGGCCGAAGAGGGCAAGCTCTACATGGGTACGGTCCGGAAGATCATGGATTTCGGCGCCTTTGTGGAGATCATGCCGGGCACCGACGGCCTGGTGCATATCTCCGAACTGGACACCAAGCGTATCAAGACGGTAACCGAGGTGCTGAACGAGGGGGACAAGGTGCTGGTCAAATGCATCGGCATCGACAAGAACGGCAAGATCAAGCTCTCCCGCAAGGAAGCCCTCGGCCTCAACCCCGACGGCACGCCTGCTGCGCCGACTGAGGACAAGCCGGCTGAATAACGCAAGCAATCCAGTATCCTGAAAAAAGATAAAGGCGAAGCCCGCACCAGCGGCTTCGCCTTTTTTCCTCTCATGCCACTTGGGGTTCACCGCCCATCTTCCTGAACAACAGCCGTGCCGTGGGCATCTCTCCCCCCCTGATCTCTTCGCTGAACAGTATCTCCCCCCCGAAGGCCTGAAATGTCTCCTCAAGCTCGCCGTAGCGCAGGAAGAAATCCGGGTTGTGGGTAGCCGGAAGCCGGGGCGACTCCAGGATGGTGTCGAACAGCAAGAGTCCGCCCGGCGCCAGTGCCCGGACCTCCTCGGGGATCAGGGGGCGCAGCAGGAAATTGAAGTTGAGCAGCAGGTCGTATAGCCCGTCGGTCTGCCAGCCATCCAGGTCCATCCGGCGAAAATCGATCTCCAGCCCCTCGGCACGTGCCTGGCGCTCAGCCTTGGCAATGCCCGCGTCCGAGATATCGATGCCGGTCACCCGGAAGCCGTGCCGGGCCAGGAAGATGCTGTTGCGTCCCTCGCCGCAGGCGATGTCCAGCGCCCGCCTGCCCGGCGCCAGGCGCAGGAGCCGCTCCATCTCGCTGGCCAGAAAAGGGGAGGGGCGTTCCCCCAGAAACAAATTCTCCGACCTAAAGCGTTCGTTCCACTTGATTCGGTCTGCTTCCACACGGCCTCCTGAATATTTGCATTTCTGCAAAAGTAACCCTAACCCTGTTTTTTATTTTTGCAAACGCTGTCGATCCCATCCTTAACACTACTAACCTGTTGAAACAACGGAGATTCAAAGAAGACCTTAAAAGTCTTTATTGCTGCCGCCTTCGGCCGTTCCGCCACCAGCGGCATGTCGCTGGTTTTGCATTGCTGCAAACAACGAACAGCGGCCCGGAGGGTAATGAATAGCTCTAAACGTTTAAGATTCGATAATTAAATGAAAAATATTTTTTTGTACAGTATTGGCATATTCCGTGCGTATAAACTATCGAATACGATAAACGAGGGGATCAATGGGAAAAACAATCATCTGTCCATTTTACGGGAAAAACGATGATTACTGCGACGTGGGGTGCGGGTATATCTCGCCCCACGATGTGAACATGATCATCCGTTACTGCAGCGGCCGTCATACCGACTGCTCCAAGTTCCTGGAACTGGCCGACCGGTTTCCGAACGAGACGAAGAAGGCTGTTGCCCAAAAAGCGTAAGCGCCAAGGTTCCTGGCCGAACTGAAGCCCGCAACCCAGAAAGGTTTGGATCCTTTGCCTAACGGCACTGTTTTACTGCCATGAAACAGGAAACCCCTCGCTGGTACAGGAGGGGTTTCACATTTCCAGGAGGCTGGCTGCAAACACTCTTTTTTTTTCACATTTGCAAAACCCAATTTGCATTTTTGCGAAACGCGCACCATGACGACCCGTACAGCCTGAACTAGCAGGATTATAGTCTCTTCCACCGTCCCATTGAGTAAAACGTCATAGATTATTTTTGCAATGCTGCAAAACCGGCAGGAGTGGGAGCTTTTGTGCAACTGGAGGTAACACTGTGAAAAACTACGCTTTTTATGCGAATACAAAATAATATAACATTGGTATGTTTGTTGCTTTTAGTTAAACAAGGAGTAAAATAAAACAGAGGGCAAATTAACGGAACATCGAGAATTTATGATGGTTCTATTTTGTATTAATAAACAGGGGCAAACTCCAAATAGGAGTTATTACTTACCGGTTGTTTAAATGAACTTAGAGGAGGTTGGACAATGGCGCAAACAGAATCGAACAAAGGCTGGGTAGTCACTCTTTCCGGGACAGGCATCAACCTTGCCCTGGGCATCCTCTACGCATGGAGTATCTTCAAAGCAGCGATTGAAGCCTCCATCAAGAAGGGCGGACCTGATGCATTCACCTGGGCTAAGGTTGAGGTCAACGATCCCTACGCATTGGCTTGCCTCATGTTTGCCTTTGCCATGATCATTGCCGGCAAAATGCAGGATAAGATCGGCCCCAGGTACACGGCCATGACGGGTGGCGTACTGGTGGGGGTCGGATTTATTATCTGTTCTCAAACCAATAGTTACGGCTTATGGATTCTCGGATTCGGTGTGCTGTTCGGCATGGGAATGGGCTTCGGCTATTCCTCGGCCACCCCTCCGGCACTCAAGTGGTTCCCTCCCTCAAAGACCGGGATGATTGCCGGTATAGTCGTTGCGGGTTTTGGCCTTGCTTCGATTTATATTGCCCCCTTGGGCTCCTATCTTCTCGCCAACTTTGGCATACAGAAGTCGATGCTTTATTTTGGGATCGGCTTTACGGTGATAGTGTGCGGTCTATCCAATTTTCTCGAGAACCCTCCCCAAGGATATGTCCCTGGGGGCGCCCCGGCGGCAGGCGGCTCGGCCGTTAAAAAACCGGCGGCTGTTGATCTGTCACCTTCACAATTGTTGTCCACCGTCGAGTTTTATATCCTCTGGACAATGTTTTTCATCGGTTCCGGCGCCGGCCTCATGGTGATCGGCAGTATCGCGGGCATGGCTAAAAAGAGCATGGGCGCAAATGCTTTCATCGCCGTGGCGGTCATGGCTATCGGCAATGCCGGCGGGCGTGTTACGGCGGGTCTGCTTTCCGATAAGATCGGCAGACGTTATACACTTTTGCTGGTGTTCCTTTTCCAGGCGTGCCTGATGATTGCCGCGATCTTTATCACCGGCGGCCTGGCCAATCCGATTCTGCTGGTTCTGCTTGCTACCTTCATCGGTTTCAATTACGGCGCTAACCTCTGTCTTTTCCCCTCATATGCCAAGGATCTCTGGGGCCTGAAAAACTTTGGCATCAACTACGGTTGCCTCTTTACCGCTTGGGGAGTTGGAGGTTTTGTACTTGTCCGTTTAGCCGAGATGCTCAAGGTCAAAACGGGTGATTTCAACAATTGCTTCTATGTAGCCTGCGGTTTGCTCGTATTTGGCGCACTGCTTTCATTCGCCCTGAAGGATCGCAAAGAGCCAAGCGTAGCCGCAGCTCCTCAATTTGCTCCATCTGGAAATAAATAGGCAATAACTTCTTTGTAATTGTGAATAGTTTGAAGGGCCATGGCAACCACCATGGCCCTTCTTCTTTGTGCGCATGCGCAACGGACTAAAAAGCGCAACACTAATTTCGCATGGTAAGTGTCTCAAAGTCATTGACACTTTCCGCGCTGTGGCGTAATGGTGGACAGGCTCTCAACATTCTGGATCGCATCCATATCATGAATAACAAAGTAAACTAGGAGGAAGAAATGAATGAAGTAAAATTGGGAAATCCTGCGGTAGTCGGCCTCGCTGGTTTCGGAATGACAACATTTGTGCTGCAATGCCATAACCTGGGATGGTGCGGTATCGCCCCCGTCCTCTGGATCGGACTCTGCTTCGGTGGCACCTCTCAGCTCATCGCCGGTTTCATGGAATTTAAAACCGGCAACAACTTCGGTTTTTGCGCCTTTACCGGTTATGGAGCTTTCTGGATATCCCTTTGTCTGATGGTGATATTCGGGAAGAATGCAGCGCTTGTAAAAGCTTATCCAACGCTTGGATTTAGTGCTAATGACCTTGGCTTCTTCCTTGTTGCGTGGACGATCTTCACATTTATACTTTTCATTGCTTCAATGAAGCATCATACAGTCTTGGCAATTATATTTCTTACTCTGCTTGTCGGTTTTATCGGACTGGATGTCAAGGAGTTCACAGAAAACGCGGCTGTAGGAACGTTTGCTGCTTATGATTTATTGGTCTGCGCATTCTCTGCTTTATATCTTATGACGGTTGCGGTATATGCCGAGTCGGGTATTAAGCTCCCAGTTGGTGCTCCGTGGATCAAGTAGTTTTGTATTGAATCAAAAATCAGGTCAATTAGCTTCCCGCTGCAACATCTGAAATACCTGTTTGAAGGGCCATGGCAACCACCATGGCCCTTCTTCTTTGTGCGCATCCGGAGCGAGCGGGATAGTTTGGGGAATGTCAACAGTGATGAGCTTGTGAGGGTGAGGGCATGGGGGGCTTGTAATTGTGATCAAATGCATTGACCTGAATCTACATTTGTTGTACTGTTAACCTGTACAAGTCAAGGAGGTGCGCAGACATGCTGCAAACGACGTATACCAATGCCAGGGCCAATTTTGCCGGACTCTGTGACGAGGTCACCGAGAACCGCGAGATCGTCGTCATTCGTCGCCGCAAGGGAAGCAATGTGGCCATGATTGCCGCGGATGAGCTTCAAAGCCTCGTGGAAAGCGTTCACCTGGTGCGTTCCCCCAAGAACGCCGAAAGGCTTTTTTCTGCCTTGGAACGTGCGTTGAAGGGTGGCGGAGAGGCATCAACGCTGGAATCGCTTCGTAGCGGGTTTGGCCTTGAAGAGTAATCAGCGTGAAGCGGTTTTTCAGTCCGAGTTCCGCGAGGACCTGCGGTATTGGGTGGAGACTGATCGAAAGATTGCGTTGCGGGCCTTGGACCTGGTGGAAGCAATCATGCGTGATCCTTTCGGCGGCATCGGGAAACCTGTACCGCTCAAATATATTTTTGCGGGCGCCTGGTCGAGACGGCTCACCCAAGAGCATCGCATTGTCTATCTCGTCCGCGATAACCGCATCGATTTTCTCCAGGCGCGATACCATTATTGACCAGCCTCGAACTCACATTTCTGCTTAATTCAACCTCTTCAATAAAGAGAAAAATATTGGTAACTATTTAGCATCAACATCGGAGGATAGGCATCCTGCCTGTCTTCAGGCGATGTTTCATCAGCCTGATAAGAGTGGACTGAACACATATTCAAGCGATAAACCTGCTTGAAACGCAGGCTCGAAGCCTACGGTCCCATATTGTGCTGAACAGTTACGATTTTTTAAAGGTGCTTTTCCTCCAGATACTTTTTGTAATCCTCTTCATCAAGCTTCGTTTCCTTCAAAACGCCTCGAAGTGATTTGGTAATGTGTGTTGAAGGTTGTGCCTGTTTCATTTCCAATTCTTTCTGATACGCAATAACTCTCTTGATTGCTGCCGCCTCTGTGCCCGCCCGCAGACCTTCCTCCTCAAGAAAATCGTCAAAGTTTGATCCTAAATGTTCGTTTTTCATTTTGTGCCTCTTGCCGTGCGCTTTTTCCGAAAAGTTTTTATTTCGGCGTCGGTCTCAGCCATCGTTATCTGATCCATTCCCTGGTCGGCGGAACGGCGCTGAAGCTCAGAGACCGCTACGACGGCACGAGCCTGGCGGAATGCCGTCAGAGATTCTTCGAGATTCGACTCGCAGACCGCCGCAAGGATTGCTATGGACTTTCCTTTGCTGGTGATGATCATTTCCCGCTCTGCCGGGAGGTCTTTCCAAAACTGTGCTGATTTGCCCCGTAAGTCGCTCACACTTAAAAATTTCATGAGGATTGTCCCCCTTTGTGCCCATGATTAAGCGTGCAATTATCGCTCAAAGCAAATCCTGTCTTGTGCTCATCTTCCGCCACATGGTTCCCCCCTTTGAAAAGGGGGGGCAGGGGGGATTTGATTCTAAAGATCAAGGGCAAATCCCCCTAAATCCCCCTTTATTAAAGGGGGACTTTATAAGAAAAGAGGCGTCCAGCCAGCCGGACGCCTCTTGCGAGACCATGGGGTCGATCCGGGACAGGCGGTGCTAGCGCAATGCCTTGATGACCGCCGAGAAATCTTCCTCGCCCCAGCCGGCCAAAACCGCTTTTCCATAGACCTTGCAGGACGCTTCGGCGGCGGGCAGGTCGAGGCCCAACTGGCGGGCCGCATCCAGGACCATGTGGAGTTGCTCGTGGACGTATTTAAGCGCCAGGCTGCGCGTAAATTCTTCCCTCGCCATGGCGCGCCCCTTGAGGTGGAACAGGGGGGAGGCGACGCCACGGGTGTCGAGCACCTCCAGGATCTTGTCGGCGGTGAATCCCAGCTTGTCGCCGAATACCAGGCCTTCCGCCAGAACCTCCACCAGTTCGGCCTGCACCATGTTGACGATGAACTTCATCTTGGTGGCGTCCCCCACCTGTCCCACATGGATGATGTTGAGGCCGAAACAGGAAAAGGGCTCGCGGCATCTCCCCACCAGCGACGGGTCGCCGCCGGTTATGATGGTCAGAAGCCCGTTGGCGGCATGTTCCTTGCTCCCCCAGACCGGCGCGTCCAGGTACAGTACCCGCTTCTTGGCGCACTCATCGGACATTTTCATGGTGGTTTCCAGGGAGTGGGACCCCATGTCCGCCAGGATCGTACCGCCGCCGATACCGGTTAGGATGCCGTTCTCTCCGAAGAAGATCTGCCCCAGCTCTTCTCCTTCCGGGACGATGGCGATGACCAGGTCACGGTCCTTGGCGGCTTCGGCGGCGGAGTGTGCGACAAGGGCGCCCTTTCCGACCAGTTCGCTCACGGCGGCGGCGTCCGTATCGAAAACCGTCAGCTCATAATTCCCCTTGGTCAGGTTGGCTGCCATATGCCGGCCAACGGTGCCGAGTCCGATGAATCCGATTTTTCTCAACATTATTGTGCCTCCTAATAGATTGTTATTACATAAACGATGGATGATTTTACATAATAATCATACTGCTTGCAACCTGCAAATCATTATTCAAACAGTATTTTAAAGATCAATGTGGTATGTGGCCGGTATTCCCTGCCTCAGCGCGAGTGGGTAACGCCGACGCGCGCACAGAGTTCGTACAGGCGGCAGATGGAGCAGCGCGGAGATACCGGGAGGCAGAGGTTCTGGCCGAAAGCCACCAGCAAGTCGTTGATCTCAATCCAGTATTCGGGCGGAAGCTGTGCGCGTAGCGCCATTTCGGTGGCGTCGGGGGTCCTGGTCGCCACGTATCCCCAGCGGTTGCAGATACGGTGGACATGGGTATCGACACAGATGCCCTTTTTGCCGAACCCCAAGGTCAGCACCAGGTTGGCGGTTTTGCGCCCCACGCCCCGGAAGGCGAGCAGCTCGTCCAGGGTGTCCGGCACCCTGCCGCCATACTCCGCCACCAGTCTGCGGGAGATCTCCAGGATCTGTTCGGCCTTGTTACGGTAGAACCCTGCCGGGTAGATCAGTTTAGCGATCTCTTTTGCCGGCAGTTGCTGCATCGCCTCTGGGGTGGCGGCGTGTTCGAACAGCCTTTTGGAGGCATGGGTCGTCACCTCGTCCTTGGTGCGCAGGGAGATGATGCAGGAAACCAGCACCTTGTAAGGGCTGAGGCTGTCTTCGGCAACGATGGTGACGGCCGGCGTGCGCCAGGAGCGGGATTCCTCGCGCAGGATGGCCATAACGCGGTGTATGTCGTCGGGTTTCATGGCGAAATAGTACCTGAAAGGGTGGGGGCATGCAATAGCGCTTTTACTTTTCACCGGGACAAGGCTAGTATGGATACTATGATACAGCATGCACCGGATGGAAATTACATAGACCTGCACATCCACTCCAGTTTCTCCGACGGTTGCCTTTCCCCGCAGGAGTTGGTTGAGCGGGCACAGGCAGAGGGGTTGAGCGCCATCGCCATCGCCGACCATGATTCGGTAGCCGGCGTGTCCCCAGGGATTGCCGCGGGGGAGGAGCGGGGCATCGAGGTGGTGCCGGCAATCGAGCTTTCGGTGCAGTTCAAGGCCTACAAGGATGTGCACCTTCTGGGGTACGGCCTGGATTGCGGCGACAGTGGCCTGCTGGAACGCTTGAATCAGCTCCGTGAACGGCGGGAAGGCCGCAGCCGGGACATACTCGTAGCGGTGAACGAACGCCTTGCAGGGGAGGGGCGAGGGGGCATCGGGTTCGACGAAGTGAGCATGCATGCCCGGGAGACCATCGGCAGGCCCCATATTGCCCGGGCCATGATCGGGCGGGGCTATGTCGGGACGCTTGAGGAGGCCTTCCGGCGTTATCTGGTTCCCTGCAATGTCCCAAAGCTTTACTGGCCGATGGACGACGCCATTGCCACCATCAGGAGGCTGGGCGGGGTAGCGGTCCTGGCCCACCCCACGAGTATCAGCACCCAGCATTCCGAGCTGCGCAGCATCATTGCGGAGTTGGCGGAGTTGGGGCTGGATGGTGTCGAGGTGTTCAACAATATGGCGCAACCGGAGGAGATGGCGATTCTGCAACGGATTGCCGGGGGCCTGGGGCTTTTGGCGACCGGAGGCTCGGATTTTCACGGCATCGAAGAGGGGCAGGAAATGGGAAGGGGACGCGGCGGCATCCGTTTTGAGAATGCGCTACTCGTCCCACTGAAGGCGCTTATTGAAGAGCGGCGGCGTGATAGGCCCTGAGTCAGCCTCGGTCCTTATAGGCCTTGTAATTGGCTATCAAACATAACTAGATGTTTTAAATAAATATTTTAAATAGGTGCCGCTATTAGGTAGGATATAGGTAGGAACAGGTTGATTTTCCTAACTTCTCGATACGAAGAATATAACGGCGCGCTCAAAATCCAAGTGCAACATATTTGGGAGATAATGTTGCATGGGGAAAATTTACAAGCAGTTGAGCATTGAAGACCGAACGATGATCCAAACACAATTGGAGATGGGAAACAAGCCAGCGGCAATTGTGCGTTGCCGCACTTTTTGCACTTGGTTATTGAAACCGCCGTTATAACATATTATTATTAAACACTTTTATGATGTTGCAACATTCAGCACACCGTCATTTATACCGCCAGCAATCCGGCCAGCACCAGAAGGCCTCCTTCAATAAACCCGCTTCCAGAAGGAAACCGCCTCGTCGTTATAAACGTTCTGAAATCTCTGGTCCTCGGATAGCCGCTGCAACAGGGGATCTGTGTCGTATTCCCCGTACCCCACCATGACTCCCCTGATATCGTAGCTCGATATTACCAGATTCCACGTCTTCCGGTCGAATCGGGCGTTGAGAACCGTGTCCAGGACTCCCGGGTCGTAAACCTCCCAGCGACCGTCCACCATTGGTGTCAGCCCGTGGTAAAGCGAATATCCGCCGAGGTAGGGTGGAGTATAGACTACTCCGCGGAAACCAATCTGGGAAAGGAATTTGGGCAGGCCTGTGGAGTAGGCTTCTCTTGCGATGCCAAGACCGAAGCGAAGGGGCATATTGAACGCCTTGTAGTAGATCCCCGTGACCGGTAGGGAAGCAAACCCGAGCAGGAACAGCGCTAAATTTATCTGAAATTGGCGCGGGAAAACGAGGACCGGTCTTACCCGGAATATGTTCTCCGCAATGAGGGGAACAGCGGTCAAAGCAAGGAAGGTCATGTTCCTTCGCCCGGTCAGGGAAACTCCCAGCAGCGCAAGGACCAGTATAAGGCGGCCGAGCGAAATCTCCCGTTTGAGCAGCGCTATAACGGACGTCACCACAAAGGCGACTAGCAGGAGCAGATAACACCAGAAATCGGGAAAGGAACGGGCAACCTTGCCGAAGGTCGGGGTAAGCTCAATCAAGCCCTGGAAAAGGGGAGAAGATTTCGGCCCGGCCTCAATGGCAAGAAGCATTGCGTAGCGCCAGCCTTCAATGCCGAACGGAGTCGCTATGGTTGCAACCAGAAGAACGGCAACGAGCTTGAACAGGGCGAGCGGCCCAGGGTCCTCAGTCCTGCCTGGAAAAACCACCACCGACAAGAGGTAGCATCCGGCCATGAAGGGGCCGATGACGAAGAGGCCGTGCGAGTTGGCCCAGGCGGCTTGCAGCAGGGCAAAGAGCGTCAGGTGGCGTGCCGAAGTGACACGCCGTTCCTGGAGCAGGTAGTAGAACACAGCGACCATGAGGTAGCTGACGACTTCCGGTCGGGGGATGAACCGGTCTGAGCAGGCCATGGCGGCGAGGAATACCAACAGGCAGCAGACGGTGGTCGAGTTCCAGCGGCGGGACGCCCGATAGCAGAAAAACAGGGTACAACCCCATAGAATAATCATGAGGAGCCCCACCGCAGTCATCCCGCCGCAGCTGTCAGCCAGGGAAAAGAGCACCTGGAAAAGCCAGTGAGAATCGTGGTAGGGCCGATTAAACGCCGCGGCCACGTAATGGTCAATGCGCGGGACCTCAAGCCGGCGGAGGATGTCGCGGCCGATTGCCACCTGGAACCAGGTATCTGAATCGACGATGACCCGCACCAGGAGGGCTGCAATGGCGAGCGCGGTCGCCGTTGGGAGAAACAGTGTGCTTAACCGCGCCCTTGTTTCCGATCCCCCAGGCGTCGAGTTCACTGTCCTTTGTTGTGTCACTTCAGTCATAACTAATAAGCTCCCATTGCCACCTCCACGCCTGACTCTTGTCTGGGCCGATGGTGACGGCAGTTTACTTTCTTAGCGTGTACAGCTCCATTGGCCGGTGATCGGACGCGTAAATCGTCATAGGCTTGTAATGCTGGTTCAGAAAGGTGTCAGTCCAACGGGTCAGATACTGCTCATTGCCGGGATGGAAAAAAAGCCCGATTGGACGGTAGACGACCACCGCCGGGTGGGCCGTGAAGATCTCCCGTGCCGTCGCCTGCTGCTTTTCTAAAGAATCTGGGTAGAGATTATAGAGCGGGGACAGAAAGATATAGCGGGTAGCAGAGGCTCGCCGGGCATAGAAGAGGAGTTCTGGATCCGCCCCGAAGACGTAGATTCGATCGTTTTCCTCTGTCGTGTCCTTGATGAATCTAGCAAACTCCTGCATGTAGCCGAAGGAATTGCCAGGATAGATATGCTGTACGGCTTCAGTCGGCGAATAGAAAAAGACAAAGGGAGCAAGTGACAGGCACGGAAGCGCCAAAAGGGCTGTGGCGCCTATGACCTGCCGCCATCGTACCGGCATCATCACGAATAGGAAGCCTTGGGATAGCGCCTGCGCGCCGAAGGCTGCCAACAGGGCGACCGGAGGGAGCAACTGCTGAAAGTAATGGGGAAAGTAATAGCCGCTCGTGCTCACTCCGACCAAACTCCCAAAGAGCCAAGCACCGAGAAAGGCAAGGAGGCGCCGGTCACTCCGACTGAAAGCAGCTATGAGGCCGGCTCCAGCAAAGATCCAGACGACCGTCTGGGATCTTGCCAAGGGCAGCAAGGTGTCCTTCAAGTACTCCCATCGTTCCGCCACCGGGAGGGATGAGCTGTAGCGCAGGTTATGGGTGAACACGTTATATACGAGATCGGGGAACGCCCCTCGGGACCAGAAGAAGGCAGCCACCGCTCCCCACGAGATGGCGATGCCGAGAATGGACCAGAGAACGAGGGAACCAGTCCCTCGGAACCGGCGGGGGGGGGAGAGGAGCCAGGGCACCGAGGCGAGAAGCGCAAGCCAGTTGGCCCCAGCTACCTGCTTGAATATGGTGGCCAGTCCGTAGAGTAGCCCTGTAGCGAACGGGAATATTGCATTACTCCGAGGTTCCTGAACCAGCCTGAGCACGAGCAGGTTGGCAAGCACCATGGGGAGCAGCATAAAGATCTCCGTGTTGGCAGCCTGCCCCTGAATCGCGGGGTCAGCTGACAGGGCGGCAAACAGGAGGGCGGCAAGCATTGCGGTGGAATTGCCAAATAAACGGCGAGCAAGGAAGAAAAGAGCAACCCCTGTGCCAGCGGAAACGGCCATGGCAATGAGGTGTATGGAAAAGACAGAGTCGAAGGGGAGTGCAAGGGCGAGGCGGTAGGCCCAGAACACCCCCGGGGGTTTATGGTCGAACCAGTCTCGGTAGGGAAGCTCGTTATAGTCAAGCCTATAGGCGATATAGGCATACACTCCTTCGTCCCGTTCAAGGGGAATGTTAAGAAGAGGGGCTCTCAGCGCCACGGTTAAAATGACGATGGCAAATAATGCAAAGAGAGTGCGGTTGGAGGGGGAAACCGACGCACGCTTCATGGTTAAACCAACGCGTTCGGTAGGCATGGGAGACACCTTTGTTTCAAGTTGCCGGTCGAAAAACCGAACTTTGGGTTTGGCGCTTGAGACTTTAACACTTATAACAAATGCACTTAGCTGTCAATTACTACGGGTATTATTGGCCCATTTACTTAGTAAGGCCAGTGGGAGGAACGGGATGTAAATATGCATCCCCCCGTCGGGAGTCCCAGAGACACACATGGTCAGGAAACCGGCAGCAGGGACCGGAGCCGTAGCGGCATTGGCCGGGATACCAGCGGGCAAAGGGCCGGGAGGTCCAGGCCAGCACCCTAAGCTTGTTTGACTTGGTAGAACGCAGTGGGAATGGTCACATAAGGAACCTTATGTTAAGTCCAGCTCTAACTCATTATTATCATTCAATACATTAAAATAGAACAGTGCCAAACGGATGACTGTTACTATATCTTGTGGTCACGGCGAGTTAGGAGATAGGTAGGAAGAAAATTAAAAAACCCGCTTAATCTGACTTATAGATTAGCGGGCTATATGTAGGAAGATAATCATAAATATACTGTTTTTTAACACTATTTCAACGTGGTTCAAAAACCTTCAAAATCCTGCTTTATGACCTGTCCTTGTAGGCCTTGTAATTGACCACCTGGATGTCTTCCTGAAGCGATTTGACTCCCTTGACCGTCTCGACGATCCTGATGGCTTCTTTTTTTTCTTTTTCAGTGGTGAGGTAACCGCTGATAAAGACCTTCCCCTTTTGCACATCGATTGTGAAGGGGCGGTAGTCCAGGTCGGTGGAATTCAGGAGGGCGGTTTCGATCTTCTTCATCAGTACGGTGTTGTCGATCAACTCCGCGGCGGCCTTATCCGCCTCCTTGAGGTGGGGGTCCTTGGCCGCGGCCACGATGCACTCCATAATGGCCTCTTCCGACATGCGCGACGTGTTGAACACCAGGTCATACCCCAGTGGGTCTTGCCAGTCCCGGTCGAAATAGAAATGGATGAAGCCGCCCCGCTGGTGGTCGCTGCGGCGGATCATCGACCTCGCCATGTCGGGATCGATCCACTCCCGTTCGGCAAAACGCTCGGCGCGCTCCTCGAAATCGGCGATGAAGCGGAGCCTTAAGACGTTGCGGCATTCCTTGAGCAGGTCCTGACCACCGCGGCCATACAGGATCACGTTCCCCTTGCGGGCGAAATCCAGCAGGATGAGTTCGACCGTGTTAAGGGCCGCCGCACGCTTTCGGTCTTCGGCGGTGATGTAGGAAGGGGGTTTTTCGTCAACCATCTGGAGCAGATCGGTCGAAAGGCCGTATTGGTGGGCGATGGCGGTGATCCGTGCCCCATCCACAAAGGTGTACTTGAGCCGCTTGGCAACCTCTTCCGCAATGCGAAAAGCCCCGGTACCCATTTCCCGCGAAAACGTGATGACTGCCATCAAATAACCTCCCTGACGGATGTGTTAACAGCGCTATATAGCATGTTGTAGTTGCGTATACAAGGAGGCAGTGGTAACCTCGTCTCCCGAAAACGGTTACGGGGAGGCTTTGCTGCCGGACTATTTCGTCTTCATACTGCGTTTCCTGCTGTTTGCCGCAGCCCATTCGCTTTTTGCCGCAAACCGGGTCAAGGGGGTGACCGGGCGGCTGCGCCACGGCGAACCGCGCGGTTACCGCCTGACCTACAACCTGCTCTCCATTACGCTGTTCGGCTGGGTTATGGCCGCCTATAGCGCATCGCCCGTACTCTATTTCGCCCCCGGCGTCTGGAGCCTGGTCATGTACTTGGCCCAACTGGTCTGCGGGGTGATCCTGGTGGATTGCGTGCGCCGGACCGGGACGGGCGACTTCCTCGGCATCAGGCAACTGCGCCGTGGCCCCGACGTGCCTCATCAACTGGTTACCGGCGGATATTACGCTATCGTGCGCCACCCGTTGTACCTGTTCTCCATTGCCTTCCTCCTGCTAAATCCGGTCATGACCGCCCAGTGGCTCCTTCTGACAGTCCTTTCGACACCCTATTTCGTCATCGGGGCCCTGATCGAGGAGCGCCGGCTCCTGGAGGAGTTTGGCGACCAGTACCGCCAGTACCGCCAGCGCGTCCCCTTCATCATCCCCCACTGGGGATCGGCTCAGACCAGGGCCGGGCGCCCCATCATCCGATAGTCGAAATCCAGGAAGTCATGGCGTCTCTGTAGCGGGCGAGACCACGACCGTTAGCAAAAAACGCCGCGCCTGTCCGTGCAGGGAGATCGTCAGGGGGATCTGCACGCTTCCGTCGGCGAGCGCCACCGCCTCATCGGGCAAGGCCACCCGCAGGTCGCTCCCGGTTTCCGTTTCGGGCGGCAGGGGGGCTTTATCGGCCTTCAGACTGCTTTCCGCGCTGATCCGCTCCATGATCCGGCGGGAGAGGATCGAGAACGTTTCCAGCACCCCCTCGCCGTTAAGCGCCGTGGACAGGCAGCCCGGGAGGTGCTCCAACTCCAACTGGGCCGCAGTTGCCGCCGTGGTCGCCGATCTGTTTCGATCCGCCTTGTTGATCTGAAGGACCGCCGGCATATCGTGCAGGCTCATGCCGTATGAGTTCAGGTAATCGCGCAGGCTCTCCATACCCTGACGTCCCGCCGGGGAGGTGTCTGCGGCGTCCACGACCAGCACCACCCCGTCGGCTCCTTTAAGGGTCATCTTCCAGGCTGCGGGATTGTTGACCTTGCCCGGCAAGGTATAGATGTGAAAACGGATGTGGTAACCGCCGAAAACCGGTTGCTCAAACGGGCTGAAATCAAAGAAGAGCAGTGATCCGCCGCTGGCCGGCAGTGTTTTCAGCTCGCCGCGAAGCGACGGTTTGATCCGGCCGTACAGATAGCGCAGCGAGGTGCCTTTTCCGGCTCCTTCGTGTCCGTAGTAGACGATCTTGGCGTTGATCTCGCGTTTGGCATTATTAATAATGGCCATCCCAACTCCCGTTCCTCGATTATTGCGCCGATGGTTAAACATATGAACGGTAGGGGCGGCGCTTGCTCCGCCCAATCGGGGCGCGGCAAGCAGCGCCCCTACATCATGGGTTATGATGTTTAATTGCTGGAGAAATAACTATCCTATTTATTTTCTGTTGAGCAACATCCTTTTCGCCTGAGTGGAGATGACCGATGAAACATTCTTGCTCTTGGCATAGCCGGAGATATCCTTATCATTCAGGGTCGCGAGGTAGCGCAGGGCTTTCTGGATCGGTGTGCGGTTATTGTCCACCAGCGCCTTGCGGATATTGTAAATCTTCACCCATTCCTTGTTGGCGCAGATCAGGCGCATGATCTCGTCGTTCTGGATGCCGGATTTCAGCAGAGTCACGACCTCGGCTTCGGTGATGCGCGGGTTCTTGATGACGCCCGCAGAAACGAGCTTGTTTGCATCCTTGACGAGGATCGAGCGCCATTCCTTGTCGCCGATCATGGCCATCTTGATCTTCTCGGCAATACCCATCACCTGGGCCATTTGGTACTTGCTTTGGAACTCTTCCCCATTCTCCGCCGCCGCGGTATCGGGCTCATCGGACTCATCGGAATCATGGGACTCATGGGACTCATGGG
>PLYK01000084.1 GCA_003151775.1 Geobacter sp.
ATATTGGTTAGTTCCGAGTCCCTTAGGCTTGAAAAACGGCAGGAAATTCCAGACGGAAAACCGTCCCCTCCGGCGAACTTTTCTCAACTGCAACGCTTCCCTGGTAGATGCGGGCGATGCGCCGGACCACCGGCAGCCCCATGCCGGTGCCGCGGGACTTGGTGGTAAAAAACGGCTCAAAGNNCAGGGCGTTCAGGAACAGGTTGGTGAAGATCTGCTCCAACTCCGCCGGATCGGCCTTGATGGCAGGCGGTACGCCGTGATAGCGCCGCTCGACACGGATGTTGCAGGTTTCAATCTGGGGGGAGAAGGCGTCGATGGCATTATCCACTACCCGGTCGATCTGCACCTCCGAGGAGATACTGCGGCTGCGGTGGGAGGCGCCCAAGAGCTTGGAGATGATGGAGTCGATCCGGTCGACCTCCTTGAGTACCTTGTCCAGGTAATCCGTTTGCTCCTGGTCGGCGCTGTTCTGGCGCATCAGTTGAACAAAGAGCGAGATGGTATTGAGCGGATTGCGGATCTCATGGGCCATGCCGGCTGAAATGTAGCCCAGCGCGGCCAGTTTTTCGGATTGGGTGATCTCGGACTGGGCCTTTTGCAGCGCTTCCGTTTTCTCGCGAACCCGCTTCTGCAACTCCTGGTTCCATCTGTCGATCTCTTCGAGAAGCCGCACTTGCTCCTGCTGCAGCGCCTTGTTGTGGAGTTCGATCTCCCGGATTCGCAGGACGCTGTCGAGGCGGTCCAGCAGGCCGCGGTTGTTGAACGGCTTGAGGATATATTCGGAAGCCCCTCCCTTCATCAGTTCAACGGCAATCTCTTCGTTCCCCTTGCCGGTAAACATGATGACATAAGTGTCCGGATAACGCGCCTTGATCTCCCGCAAGGTCGCAAGGCCGTCCATCTCGGGCATCATGTAGTCCAAGAGCGCCAATTCCGGCGCTTGGGAGGAGATGATTTCCATCCCCTGCCGGGCGGTGGAGGCGGTAAGCACATGATAACCCTTGCGTGAGAGGATCAGGCTGGTGAGCTCGAGGATATGGGGATCGTCGTCGATGACGACGACCGTTGCCTTACTATCGGAAGCGGGCGTGGTGCTCATAGCGAAAAACGCCAGGCAAACAGGATGTCAGGCGAACCGTTCATTGTTCCGCCGGCAGGCGAATCGTCAGAACCGGGCAGGAAGCCCCGCGAACGACACGTTCTGCGGTGCTGCCGAAGATCAGGTGGTCAAGGCCTGTGCGGCCATGGGTGCCGAGCACAATCAGCGAAGCGGCCGCTTCCTGGGCCGAACGGATAATCTCCTCGTAAGGGATACCGGTGACGATGGACGTCGTGAAGTTGGTAAAATCTCCCATCTTCGAACTGCAAAACTTGGCCATCATCTTTTCGGCCCCCTCTTCGATCTCCTTCTCCAACTGCTCGAAGGAGATGTGGGGGACATAGAAACCGCGCAAATCGACCGGCTCATTGATGACATGTAGTATCATAAGCTGTGAATCGAACTGTTTCGCCAGGGTCAGGGCATAATCGAATGCGTAATCAGAGTTTTCCGAGAAATCAATGGCCGTCAGGATCTTGTCGAACGGTTTCATTTCGTTGCCCCCTCATGCGGATGGTTGTTGAGACACTAATGAGGCTCTTGCAAAACTCTTTCAAACTGACCCCCTCCCCCGCAAGGGGGGAGGGGACTTTTGGGGAGTTTTGCAAGAGCCTCTAACTGAATATTTTTCGAATGATCTTTTTGAGTTCATCGATCTTGACCGGCTTGTTGATATACTCGAAAGCCCCCAGATTCATGGCCTCGAAATACGACTCCACCTCGCCATAGGCGGTAACCATGATGACGTTGCTCTCGGGATGGCTTCTGCTCAGCTCCCGCAGAAAGGACAGCCCGTTCATCTCCGGCATATTGATATCGGTGATGATCAGTTCGACCTCTTTACCCCGCAGGTAATTGAGCGCCTCGTAGCCGTTAGCGGCCGACGCCACCTCATACCCCTCGCGGGTCAGGATTTTCGAGAGCGCAATACGGGCGTTCTCCTCATCATCGACCACCAGTATGCGTTTTTGCTGCTCTGCCACAACGTGCTCCCGTCCTTGGAACTTTATTGAGAGTTTAGCACGGAGCGCCACAGTGTCAAGAAACAGCGGGCCTTTTCTCCCCGCTTTTGGCCGATGCCGCTTTCTCGCGAAGCTTGATGGCCGAAAGGATCAGGTTTGCGATGATCGACACAAAGTAAATTTCATCCTCGGGAAAGCTCCGCATGGATGTGGTCTGAAGATTGATGACCCCGTAGACGTCCTTCTTGTCGGTTATGGGGAAGGAGAGCATCGAGTTGTATTTTTCTTCGTTCAGTTCAGGGAAGACCTTGTAACGCGGATCCTGAGAGGCGCGGCTCAGGTTGATGGGCTGCATTTCCCTGGCAACGGCGCCGGTAATCCCCTCGCCGATCTTGAGGCGGATCACGCCTATCTTTTCCTGCTCGTACCCGTAGGTGGCCTTCAGAACCAGTTCCTCGTTCTCCAGGAGATAGATGTTGCAGACGCTGGCGTGAAGCTGTACGGCAAGCTTGGCTGCCACCATGTGCAGTACCTCGGAGAGTTCGAAGTCGGAAGAAACCAGCATGCTGATCTCTTCCAGGGAGATGATCTCCATGTGTTCGTGGTTCGCCCGCTGCATGGTCAGCACCATCTTGCCTTTTTCGCTTTCCATGTAGGGGGTGAAATTGGCCTTGTGATAGAACGGGTTGACGGTCTTCACCTTCTCCGTCTGGGTGCGAAAGTCGGAAAAACCGCAGGAACAGGTCATCTTGACCCGGTAGTTATCGATGCGCTGGCTGCTCATCACTTTACCGCACTTGCGGCAACGCGCTGCTATCTGCATGCTGCTCTCCTGGGGACGTTTTATTCCAATTTGAAACCGGAATTATGGCCGGACGCCGTTGGCGTCAAGCACAATGGAAACCGGTTTTCCGGCGGGCCCGAGTGATTTGAGCGCCTTGCCGTTTATCTCGACCTCCACCCCCCCGGCATTGGACAACTCAAGGGCAATGTTCTTTTCGGCTTTCCATTCAATGGCGTCGCCGGCCGTCAGATCATACGTTTGGGACAGCGCCCCGTCGATGGTGACATTGAGGGTCCCGTTCTGGCTCACTTTCATGCGCACGATAAAACTTTTCGACGTCTCGGCCGGTTGCGCCGGGACACTGTTCTGGTCGGCCGGCTGCGTATCTTTTTGTTGCTCGGCGGCGGGAATCGGCTTTATTTCCATTTTTTGCGGAGGGGGCTGCGCATGGATGCTGGAGCGCACCGGTTGAATTGCGGGCGCCGGCGCGGTTGCCGGCGCCGGCTGGGGCGCCGGCGGGGCGGCCCGCTCCCGCCTGGGCGGGATTTCGGAGCGATTGATGATACTTGCCGTGATGATGATCAAAAGCAGTAAAAAAGCCGGCAGCACAAATTTTCGCAGTGAAATGCGTTTCTTCGGAATTTCGGCGTCACCGCCCGCCCCGCCCGGTTGCGCAGCAGCCGGCAGGCCGTTGCACTGCGTCTGTTGCTTGTCGTAATGCCGGATCACGTCATCGGGGTTAAGACCGAGATAAGCGGCGTAGGTTCGCAGAAAACCCTTCAGATAGGCTTTGTTGGCAAACTCCTCTGTCCTGTCGTTTTCCAGGGCCAGAAGATAGTTCTTGCCCATTTTGGTCGCCTCGACCGCCTCGTCGAGGGCGATGCCGTGGTACTCGCGGCATCGCCTGAGAACTGCTCCCAGGGAGGCGGGCGGGGATCCATTGTTATGCGGTACGTTTTCGGACAATCAGTCCTCGCTTACTTGAGAAGCTCCAGATATCCTATGGATGCATGTCCCAATTCAGAGTCGGGAATGATGCGAAGCACCTCGTTAAAGGAGCGTTTGGCGGCATCAAGACTGTTTTGCTTGAGCTGCGCCAAGCCGAGATAATAATAGGCGGCACCAAAATCTTTAAATATTTCCAGGGCCTTATGATATTCGGTAATGGCCTGCTCGGTACTATCCATGGCAAACCAGACCCTGCCTAGGGAAAGCCGGGCCACCGGATTGCGCGGATTGGCGACGATCACGGCCCGAAGCTCCTCAAGCGATTTGGGATAGTCTCCCTTGCCGAGATAGGCCAGCCCCAGGTTAATGGCTGCACTTTCGCTATCCTGATAAAAGATGTCGTCCTTGACGATCTTGAACTGCTGGATAGCGTTGTCCCACCGCTTGAGTTCGAGATAGACCACCCCCAGGTCATTACGGGCCGTCGAGTAGTTCGGTTTCAGCTTAATGGCCTGCTGGAGCTTCTGTTCGGCCAGATCATATCGCTTCTTGCCCAGATAGGCCAAGCCTAAGTTATAGAGCAATTCAGGATTCCCGGGATCGGATTTTTCCGCTTCGGTCAACTCTATCAGGGCGCTGGTGTAATTGCGCTCCCCCAGGTAGGAAAGCCCCATCTGGTAATGGTAGGCGCCTTGGTTATTCTTCACCTCCTGCCGGCGCCCGGTGGCACAACCGGCCAGAGCCAGTGACGCGAGAAGGTACACGATGTAAATTCGGCGGAATTTCATGGGAATCCGATCAAGCGGTATTCAATCCCGTGGCAAAAGTAGCAAAACAAACCAAACTTGTCAATAAATCAGACGGTTACGGTTTAAGACCGCTAATATCCCGAAAACTCGTCAACGCCTTGAAATTCCGGTAGCGGGCCTCGATCTCCCGGTATTCCAAGCGCTTCATGCGGTTTAAGCTGAAATCCTCCACATTGAAGGAAGCCATCACAGAGCCGAAGACGATCGCCTGGCGGATGCCCTCCTCGGTCAGGTCGCCGGTATTGGCAAGGTAGCCCATAAAACCTCCGGCAAAGGTGTCGCCGGCGCCGGTCGGGTCAAAGACCTCCTCCAGAGGGTAGGCCGGAGCGGCAAAC
Source organism: Geobacter sp. (assembly GCA_003151775.1). Taxonomy (GTDB): domain Bacteria; phylum Desulfobacterota; class Desulfuromonadia; order Geobacterales; family Pseudopelobacteraceae; genus Oryzomonas. The sequence continues at coordinate 4,941 of PLYK01000084.1, forward strand.
ACCGAATCTGCCGTGAACATCAGCACCCCGTACTCGCCGCGCTTGACCACCAGCCGCTTGCATCCCAACGCTATGATGTCGCGAGCCGCCTTGACCAGGTTTGATTGATTGGTGAACTGACGCGCCTCACCCTCGTTGATTACCACGATGTCAACCTTACGGAGCACCTCCTTCAACGCCTCGGGCTTGGACGAAATCCAGAAATTCATGGTGTCGCACGCCACCAGCTTCGGCCTGCGCACCTGGTCCAGCACCTCCGTCTGCAGGTCGGGGTCTATGTTCGCCAGAAAGAGATAGTCGGCATCACGGTAGGATTCGGGCAGGTCCGGGCGGAACTCCGTCAACACGTTGAGCTGCGTATCCAGGGTCTGGGCCTCGTTTAAGTCGTAGCCATATCTTCCGGTCCAGTGAAAGGTCTTCCCGGGGATTCGCTGAAGGCCGTCGGTATTGATATCCCGGGACTGAAGAAAGCTTATGTGCTCAGCGGGGAAATCGTCTCCCACCACCGCCACCAGCGAGACGTCGGTGAAGAAGCTGGCCGAGGTGGAAAAATAGGTTGCCGAACCGCCCAGGACATTCTCTCCCCTGCCAAAGGGGGTTTCCACCGTATCAAAGGCGACGGTGCCGACGACAACGATTCCCATAGAAAAAAATCTCCTTGTAAAAGTAAGATCTACAAATATTCAGCGTTGTCCGGTTTGGTATTTGCAGTTAGCTCCCCCTCCCGCAAGGGGAGGGGGGACTTTAGAACATGATTCAGTCGAATGCAATTTCCTAACCGGACATTGCTGACAAATATTTGCCTATGATTGGACCAAGTTTTTGTTTCGTTTCGGCCGGAATGGCCGATGTGTCGCTTATGATGGCATATTGAAGGGCGCTGCCGCATGGGCAGTTCCGTTCCTGGCCATGGATGGAGGCCACGGCGTTACGGATGATCTCCTTGGCCATGGCGACATTCTGCCGGATGATCCGGACCACCGCTTCAACCGACACGTCGTCATGGGCAGTATGCCAGCAGTCATAATCGGTGGACAGGGCGATGATGCCGTAGCATATCTCGGCTTCGCGCGCCAACTTGGCTTCAGTCAGGTTGGTCATGCCGATAATTGCCGCCTCTAAATTGCGGTACATGAACGATTCGGCGCGGGTTGAAAAGGCCGGCCCCTCCATGCAGATGTAAGCGCCGCCCTTGTGGGCGATCGCCCCGGCCTGGAGGGCAACCACATGGAGAACATCCGACAGCTCATGGCAGACCGGATCGGCAAAGCCGACATGGGCAACGACCCCTTCGCCGAAGAAGGTATCCTTGCGGACGCCCTTGGTTCGGTCAATGAACTGGTCCGGTATGACAATATGGCCCGGGGCGATGATCTCCTTGAGGCTCCCCACGGCTGATACGGAAATGATCCGCTCCACGCCGAGGGTCTTCATGCCGTAGATATTGGCGCGGTAGTTGACCTCAGACGGCAGCAAACAGTGGCCACGCCCATGGCGGGGAAGGAATGCCATCCGCACGCCGTTCAAAAATCCGGTAACGTACTCGTCGGAAGGATTGCCGAAGGGCGTTTCCACCCGCACCCGCCGGACATCCTCCAGGCCTTCCATCTCGTAGAGCCCGCTCCCGCCGATAACGCCGATTGCCGCATCCTTCATGATCCCGGCTCCTTCGTATACATGCATGTAATACCGATTCCAAATCAAGGCGCTATCTGCGTTGGCTCGTCTTCGGCTCCTCAACGTACGACACTGTACGCCTTCGTCGCCTCAATCCTCGCCGCCTTGATTTCATCCTTGATTTGAAATCGGTATAAGGAAGGCCTCACATTGGCGCACCACCATGAACACCAGAGCGCTCCCCGGAACGACTACGGCAGGCTGATAGCCGCCATTTTGCTGATCTGCCTGCTGGCAGCAGCCGGATACGCCCTGCAGCACACCATCTCATGCTTCCTTCTCTCCTGGGTGATCGCCTATCTTCTCGATCCTTTGCTCGTGCAAGCCGAACGGCGCGGCATGAAGCGGCTCTTTGCACTGGGACTGCTCTACGTTGTCCTCAGCGTCCTGATCATCTTTTTTTTCGCCTTCATGCTTCCCAAGCTCACCATCAGTTGGAACGGCATCCTCAGCGAACTGCCCGCCTATATCCAGAGGATCAAGCAGGCTGCCCTGGAGTGGAAGTCGCGGCTTCCCGACCGCTACGGAACCGAAGAGATCGAGTGGCTTCTGGACAAGGTCTCGGCCAATGTGGATACGGCCGCAGAGAGGGCCGGCGCCTGGGTCTATGTCTTTGCCACCCAGATATTCTTCAACATCTTCATTATCGTCCTTTCCCCGGTCCTGGTCTTTTTCATGCTCTATTACAAACAGACCATTCTGGAGACCGCCGCCTCCTGGGTCCCGGAGCAGCGGCGTGACATGGCGCTTCATATCGGCCGCGAGGTCAACACCAGCATCGGCGGGTATCTGCGGGGCCAAGTGATCGTTTCCGTTATCGTGGCGATCCTGTCGCTGACAGCGCTCTTTGTCCTGGATGTCCCGCACCCCATTATCTGCGGCATCTTTGCCGGCGCCGCCTCGGTGCTCCCCTTCATCGGGGTGTTTATCGCCGCATTGCCGGCGCTGTTCTTTGCCTGGTTCAAATCCCAGACCATTGCCGGCCTGGTCCAGGTCGCCATCGCCTTCGGGGTGATCTACTTCCTGGAAGGCTACGTCATCAAGCCACTGGTCTTCAAGAGTTCCATGAACCTTAACCCTCTGGTGACCATCGTCATGGTTATGGCCCTGGGTGAACTGCTCGGCTTCTGGGGTATCCTGCTGGCCCTGCCCATCGCCGCCGCCATAAAGATATCGTGGGAGCACCTGCATGGCGGCGACATCAATGGATGAGATTGCCGGCCGCGTCGAAAAGCCCGGCTACGGCGTGATTCGCCCCGAGCCGGCCGGTGAATTGAGCTTCGGCGTCCGTGGCCTGCATTGCTCCTCCTGCGTCAGCAGGCTGGAAAAGAGACTTCTGGAGAACCCGGCCGTCAGCGCGGCAAACGTCAATCTGGCGGCCGAGACCGGTTTTGTGCGTTTCGATCCGCAACGGCTCGGCGTGGCGGATATCTTCGCCATGGTTCACGAGGCCGGCTACACACCGGTTGAGCTGCAAGGCTCTGAGGCCTCTGCCGACGATGCGCTCCGCATGCAACGCAATTGGTTCCTTTTCTCCCTGGCGGCCTCGCTGCCGATCATGCTCACCATGGGCATCCACTCCAACCGGGCCGTGACGCAGCTCAACCTTTTGCTGGCCACGGCGGTCCAATTTTCGGCAGGCCTGACCTTTTACCGCGGAGCCTGGAGCGCCCTGAAAAATCGCAGCGCCAATATGGATGTGCTGGTTGCCCTGGGGACCTCGGCAGCCTATTTCTATTCGCTTTTGGCCTATGCCGGACTGTTGGGTCCCCATCGGGAGGTGTTCTTCGAAACCTCTGCCATGCTGATCACCTTCATCCGCCTGGGCAAGTACCTGGAGGCCAGGGCCCGGGGCAAGGCCGGCGAAGCGCTGAAAAAGCTGCTCCACCTCCAGGCCGACAAGGCCCGCCTCGTGACTGGGGAGGGGGAACGGGATGTGCCTGCCTCCCGGGTTCGTGTCGGCGACGTGGTGCTGGTGCGGCCCGGCCAGGCTATCCCGGTGGACGGCGAGGTCATTGACGGGAGCGGCGCGGTGGACGAGTCCATGGTGACCGGCGAGTCCCTGCCGGTGGAGAAGAAGGCCGGAGACGCGGTGATCGGCGCGACCATCAATAAGAACGGCGTCCTGCGGGTGCGGGCGACCCGCGTCGGGGAGGCCACGCTCCTTTCCCAGATCGTTCGCATGGTCCGTGAGGCCCAGGGGGACAAGGCTCCTATCCAGCGTTTCGCCGATGCGGTTTCCGGCTGGTTCGTGCCGGCTGTGCTGCTTCTTTCGCTTGCAACGTTTTCCGTCTGGTTCTATACGCTTCACGCCGGTTTTTTGCCGGCCTTCCGCTTTGCCATCGCCGTGGTGGTGATCGCCTGCCCCTGCGCCATGGGGCTGGCCACGCCGACCGCCATCATGGTGGGGAGCGGCGTGGCCCTTGCCCGCGGCATCCTGGTCAAGAAGGGCTCGGCCCTGGAGGCCATCTCCCGCATGCAGGTGCTGCTTTTGGACAAAACCGGCACGCTGACCATCGGGCAGCCGATGATGACCGACTTGGCGGCCGTGGCGGGGGTTGACCCGGCGCGCCTGCTGGAGTGCCTGATAACCGCCGAGAGCCACTCGACCCACCCTCTGGCCCAGGCCGCGGTGCGGGCGGCCGAGGAGGCCGGCATCAAGCCGGGCGCGGCAACGGACTTCGAGGAGCGGGGCGGTTTCGGCGTCACCTGCACCCATGAAGGTTTTCGCCTGGTGGTGGGCAACGAGCGGCTGATGGAAGAGGAAGGGATAAGCCTCAAGACGCTGGCCGGCAAGGCCGGTGAACTGGCCTCGGCCGGAAAGTCGCTGGTCTACGTGGCGGCCGGCACGACCCTGGTGGGGGTGGCAGCCTTCGCCGACACGCTCAAGCCCGGTTCCGCCAAGGCGGTGGCCGAATTCCGGCGCATGGGCATCCATACCTGCATGATTACCGGCGACCATGCCGACGTGGCCGGGATTGTGGCCAAACAGGCCGGAGTGGACAGCTTTGAGGCCTGTGTGCTGCCGGAGCGCAAGCAGGAGGTAGTCAGGGGATACCAGCAGCGCGGCATGGTCACCGGCATGGTGGGCGACGGCATCAACGACGCCCCGGCTCTGGCCCGTGCGGATATCGGCATTGCCATCGGCGGCGGCACGGACGTGGCCAAGGAAACCGGCGATATCGTCCTGATGCGCAATGACCTGTGGGACGTGGTGCGGGCCATCGCCATCGGTCGGGCCACCCTGGCCAAGGTCAAGCAGAACCTGTTCTGGGCGCTGTTCTACAACATCCTCGGCATCCCGGTGGCGGCCGGCATGCTCTCCCGCTACGGCATAACCCTCAAGCCGGAGTACGCCGGCCTGGCCATGGCCTTTTCCTCGGTCTCGGTGGTGCTCAACTCGATCCTGCTGAAACGGGTGGAACGGCAATTATAAAAATATTGACAAATGTCTAGTCATATGAGACATTTGTCTTGGATAGGATTTTGAAGGAGTCACTGATGAGTTATCATGCGGTTGCTGAAGTGCTTGGAATTAAAGAACCACAGTCGAATGTGGAGTTGATTGATATTGTGCGTCATGGGCTGCCAAGCGAAGGCGTCGCTGCCCTATCGGAGAAGCTTGCCATTTCGCCTGGCGAACTGAGCAGGTATCTCCACGTTTCCCTCAAGACTCTGCAGCGTTACAAAGGTAAGGTTCTCGACATCAATATGTCCGACCGGTTGCTAACCTTAGCCCTGGTTTACGCAAAATGCGTGGATGTTTTTGGCTCGGAAGAGAATTCAGTGTCTTGGCTCAAGAGTCCCGTTTACGCCCTGGGCAATGCCCGCCCCCTCGACTACCTTGACACGAATGCCGGCGCCGAAATGATCATGACTTTGCTTGGCCGCATCGAATATGGTGTCTACTCCTGATGATCGTTTACCGCGTGACCCTTGCTCGACATGCCGGCGACTTGACCGGCGAAGGCGCACGCCTCCATGGCGGACGTTGGAATCCCCCCGGCATACCCGTGACATATACCTCCTCATCGGTAGCATTAGCTTCCATCGAATGCTTCGTCAATACCCCTTCTGAAATCGTGAGAAGGTCCAATTTCCAACGGGTGGATATTTGGATCCCTGATGATGCTCCATCCGAAGTTATTAAAGCTTCAGATTTACTATCCAACTGGCCAAAGACTCCGGCTCCGGACTTCCTCGCTGAAATCGGCCATAAATGGGCTGAGAGCGGAACATCGCTCATACTTATTGTTCCGTCAGCAGCACTTGGCGGTCACGAAAACAATATACTCATCAATCCGCGCCACTCACGAATAAATGAAGTAAAGGTTGTTTCCACTCGACCATTCAGCTACGATCTCAGACGATTGAAATTGTAAAAAATCTACGGCGCCAAAAGATTATGGTTACTCAACCTTGCGAGCAATTACTCATACATCCTGTTTCATACGGAGGAATCACATGAAGGTCGTCGCATTCAACGGCAGTCCCCGCAAAGAGGGCAATACTTCTCTCCTCATCAGGCATGTCTTCACGGAATTGAACAGGGAGGGGATCGAGACCGAGTCGGTCCAGGTGGGTGGCGAGACGATCCGCGGCTGCACCGCCTGCTACAAGTGCTTTGACCGCAAGGACCGGCGCTGCGCCATGAACGACGACATCGCCAACGCCTGCGTCGAAAAGATGATCGAGGCAGACGGCATCATCATCGGCTCGCCGACCTATTTTGCCGCACTGACCCCAGAGACCAAGGCGCTCATAGACCGCTGCGGCATGGTGACCCGCGCCAACGGCGACCTGCTCAAGCACAAGGCCGGCGCTGCGGTGGTGGCGGTCCGCCGGGCCGGCGCCATCAGTGTCTTCGACACCATCAACCGCTTCTTCACCATCAGCCAGATGGTCATCCCCGGCTCCAGTTATTGGAATATTGGCGTTGGCCGCAACATGGGCGATGTGGAGCAGGATGAGGAGGGGATCAAGACGATGCGGGACCTGGGGGCGAATATGGCCTGGCTGTTGAAGAGGATTGGGGAGTGATGCGGGGCGATTTGTAAATCGCCCCGACCGGACGGAAACTACAGGAGCGCCTTGGCTGCCGCGATCACGGCGGCGTAGTCCGGTTCGCTGGTCACTTCGGGCACGATCTGGATGTAGCGGACAATATCGTTGGCATCCACGACGAAGATCGCCCTGGTTAAAAGCATCAGCTCTTCGATCAGGATGCCATAGTTCTTGCCGAAGGAACGGCTGCGGTAGTCGGACAGGGTGACCACGCGGTCGATACCGGATGCGGCGCACCAGCGCTTCTGAGCAAAGGGGAGATCCAGGCTGATGGTCAGCACCACCACGTTGCCCGGCAGGTTGGCGGCCTCCTGGTTGAAGCGGCGGGTTTCGGTGTTGCATACCGGCGTATCCAGGGACGGTACGGCGCTGATGATCTTCACCTTGCCGCTATAGGTCAAAAGGGATGCGGCAGCCAGGCCGTTATCCACCACCGTGAAGTCGGGCGCCTTGTCGCCGACCTTTACCTCCTGGCCGACCAGGGTCATGGGGTTTCCCTTGAAGGTGATGATTCCGGTGCGTTCGCTCATTGCAGTATCCTCCTCAGAATAGTCAAATAGTGTTTTGGATAACTTTAATCCATTATTGATGAAATGCAACCACTGGCCTATAAACCCAGATATTCCATTAGGCGGAGCAAAGCTCCTGCACGAGCCCTGCCGGACATATTCCGGTATCTTGCCGCCCGGTTTCCTCACCAATAGCCCTGCTATTGCCTCGTCAACCGGACGACAAGCTGCTCGGAAGATGCCTCGGCAGCATCTCGTGCCCTAATGGAAAATCCGGGTTAAAACAAACCGTGAATCTCCAGGAACTGCATCACCAGCCGGTACCACAACACCGGCTTGCCCGAGCGATCCCATACATTTTGACTTTTCACGCCCCCTATGTTATAAATATCCACTTTTTTCTCAAATTTCTTCTCAAATTGTCTGTATGCGAGCATATTGTCCATGCAGGGAGGCATGCAATGAACCACTTTCAGTACAAAGGCAATGAACTCTACGCCGAGGAGGTGCGGCTTGCGGATATCGTGGCAAAGGTAGGCTCGCCGGTCTATGTCTATTCCCACGCCACGCTGGAGCGCCACTTCAAGGCCTTTGACGATGCCTTTGCCCCGGTGCCCCACACCGTCTGCTATTCGGTCAAGGCCAACTCCACCCAGTCGGTGCTCAAGACCTTCGTCAATCTCGGCGGGGGGGCGGACATCGTCTCCGGCGGCGAACTGTACCGGGCGCTCAAGGCCGGCGTTGACCCCAAAAAGGTGGTCTACTCCGGGGTGGGCAAGAAGGACGACGAGATCGAATACGCCCTTTATACCGGTATCCTGATGTTCAACGTGGAGTCGGAGCAGGAGTTGACCAGGATCAGCGAGCTCGCCTCCCGCGTGGGGAAGAAGGCCGGCATTGCCATCCGGGTCAACCCGGACGTGGACCCCGGCACCCATCCCTACATCACAACCGGCCTGAAAAACGCCAAATTCGGCATCACCATCGACCGCGCCATGGGTGAGTACGAGCGCGCCGCCGGCCTGCCGGGCATCGACGTGATCGGCATCGACATGCATATCGGCTCCCAGTTGACCAAGGTCAACCCCTTCGTCGATTCCATCGAAAAGCTGAAGGCCATGATCGGCAAACTGAAGGAAATGGGCATCAACCTTAAGTACTTCGACTGCGGCGGCGGCCTGGGCATCCAGTACAACAACGAGGAACCGCCCCTGCCGGCAGACTACGGCAAGGAGATCATCGCCGCCACCAAGGACCTGGGCATGCACCTGGTGTTCGAGCCGGGCCGCAACATCGTCGGCAATGCCGGCATCCTGGTAGCCCGCTGCCTCTACACCAAGGAGCGCGACGAGAAGAACTTCATCATGATCGACGCCGGCATGAACGATCTGGCCCGCCCGGCCCTGTACGGTTCCTTCCACGGCGTGCAGCCGGTGAAAAAGGACCAGGACGGCATGATTACCGCCGACATCGTCGGGCCGATCTGCGAATCGGGCGACTTCCTGGTCAAGGACCGGGAGGTGCCGATGTTCAAGCAGGGCGACCTGATAGCCTTCATGTCGGCCGGCGCCTACGGCTTTGCCATGAGCAGTTCCTACAACAGCCGCCCCAGGGCGGCAGAGGTGATGGTAAAGGGGGGCGCATTCGAGGTTGTCCGCGAGCGCGAGACGGTCGAAGACTTGGTCAAGGGCGAGAAGATCGCCACATTCCTGTAGTCGAAATCACAATATTCCACCCATAAGGAGGAAGAGGGTATGTTTAGGGGAAGCATTGTCGCCATAGTGACACCATTCAAAAACGGCGCGGTTGACGAAGAGAAGTTGCGTGAACTGGTGGAGTTCCAGATTGCGGGCGGCACCGATGCCATCGTGCCCTGCGGCACCACCGGCGAGTCGTCCACCCTGGACTACGAAGAGCACGACCGGGTGATCGAGGTTGTCGTGCAACAGGTCAACAAGCGGGTCCCCGTCATCGCCGGCACCGGCTCCAACTCGACCCGCGAGGCGATCGAGATGACGGCCCATGCCAAAAAGATCGGCGCCGACGGCGCCCTGCTGGTCACCCCCTACTACAACAAACCGACCCAGGAGGGGCTCTATCGCCACTACACGGCCATCGCCGATGCCGTCGAGCTTCCGCTGGTCCTTTACAACGTGCCCGGCCGCACCGGCGTGAACCTGCTGCCCGAGACCGTGGCCCGCCTGGCCCCTCACAGGAACATCGTAGCCATCAAGGAGGCCACCGGCTCCCTGCAGCAGGCATCCGAGGTCCTGGCCCTGTGCGGCGACCAGATCGACGTGCTCTCCGGCGACGACTTCATCACCTTCCCGCTGATGGCTTGCGGCGGCAAGGGGGTCATCTCGGTCACCGCCAACATCATGCCCGCGGAGGTTGCGGCCATGGTGGACGCCTTCGTGGCCGGCAACATGGCAGAGGCCCGCCGTCTGCACCTGAAGATGCTCAAGATCAGCAACGCCATGTTCCTGGAGAGCAACCCGATACCGGTCAAGACCGCCCTGGGGCTGATGGGCAAGTGCAGCGACGAGTTGCGCCTGCCGCTCTGCCCGATGGGCGAAGCCAACAAGGCCCGGTTGGCCGCTATCATGAAGGAATACGACCTGATATAAATACATATAAGGATTTTACTATGATCAAGATCGCCGTTTGCGGCGCTGCCGGCCGTATGGGGCAGCGCATCGTCAATTCCATCATCGAGGCCGAAGGGGTCCGGTTTTCCGGAGCGCTGGAGCGTCCGGGCCACCCGCTGGCGGGGCAGGATGTGGGCCTGATCGCCGGTTGCGGCGAACTGGGGGTCGCGGTTTCCGACGACCTGAACGGCGTGATCGCCGCCTGCGACGTGATGATCGACTTTACCGCGCCCAAGGTCTCCCTCAAGAATCTGGAGGCGTGCGGACTGCAGAAGAAGGCCATCGTGATCGGCTCCACCGGCTTCACCCCCGAAGAACGCGCCTTGGCGGTGGAACTGGCCAGGGCAATCCCGGTGGTGCTGGCGCCCAACATGTCGGTGGGGGTCAATGTCTGCTTCAAGATCCTCAAGGACATCGCTACGACCCTGGGAGACGATTTCGATGTGGAGATCGTCGAGGCGCACCACCGCCTGAAAAAGGACGCCCCTTCCGGCACGGCCGTGCGCATGGGCGAGGTGGTGGCCGAGGCCCTGGGGCGCGACTACAACAAGGTGGCCAACTACCACCGCGAAGGGATTACCGGAGAGCGCACCAGGGAAGAGATCGGCATGCAGACCATCCGCGGCGGCGATATCATCGGCGAGCACACGGTCTACTTCATCGGCATGGGCGAGCGCATCGAACTGTCCCACCGCGCCATGACCCGCGACATGTTTTCCCGCGGATCGGTCCGCGCCGCCAAGTGGGTCGTATCCCAGAAACCGGGCCTGTACGATATGCAGGATGTNNAAATCTGAGCGCAATTTTGTTCAACCTATTATTGCTAGCCTCCTTAACAGGTTGTTGAAAATTCGGGGAGTCTTTCTGATCAATGAATGCCGGGGTTCTCTTAAAGCGGCACAGCATCACCGTAAGGATGACCGTGGTGGTCTGTACGTTCATCATCCTGTTTTCGTCGCTTTTGGCGGTATCCTCCCTGTACTATTTCAAGCAGGAACTCAAGGAGACGATCTCCAGCCAGCAGATGACCTTACTGACCGTCGTGGCCCAAAGTATCGATCAGAAACTGACCACCGCCCGGAATACGGTCATCGAGGCATCCCGTGACGTCACGCCCGGCATGGTCGCCGACCCGGAGGCGGCGCAACGTTTTCTCGACAGCCTGCATAGTGTCAGTAGCCTCTTCGACAACGGTATCTACCTGTTCTCGAAAGACGGGCGTATCATCGCCGAAACGCCTTTTCTTCCCGACCGCCGCGGCAAGGATGTCTCTTTACGGCAGTACTATCAAAAGACCATTGCCACGGGAAAACCGGTCATTTCGGCCCCTTTCATTTCAAAACACACCCCCGGGACGCCTGCGCTCAATATCACTGCCCCGGTGAGGGACAAGAACGGGGCATTGATCGCCATCCTGGGTGGCGGCGTCAACCTGCTGCAGGATAATTTTCTGGGCGATCTGTCGAATATCCGCATAGCAAAGAGCGGCTATCTCTTCCTGGTGTCCGGCGACCGGACCATTATCATGCATCCTGACAGGTCGCTGATCGTATCTACCAAGGTCGAGCCGGGCGCCAGCAAACAGCTGGACAGGGCGCTGGACGGCTTTGAAGGGGTGGCTGAAAGCAGCGATTCCCATGGCGTGCGTTCCCTGTCGTCCTTTAAACGTCTCCAGTCCATCGACTGGGTCGTCGGGGCGAACTATCCGCTGAACGAGGCCTATCGATCGGTCTACCGCATGGAGAGGTATTTCGCCGTGGCGGTGGCTGTCAGCGTCTGCCTGATCATCCTGATCGTCAGGTTGATCATGGGCAGCTACACCAGCACACTGGTGCGTTTTGCCGAGCACGTCAGGCAGATCTCATCCAAAAGCGGCGCGGACCGGCTGTTCAAGCTCGAAAGCGAAGATGAGGTCGGGCTCGTGGCGCAGACCTTCAACGCCATGATCCAGGACCAGGACAAAAAGAACGAGGAGCTGTTCTACATCAGCACCCATGACGCCCTTTCGGGCCTCTACAACCGCGCCTATTTCGACGATCAGATGGACCGGTTCTCCGCCGGCCGCATCACCCCGATTTCCGTCGTGATGGCCGACATCGACGACCTCAAGGTCTTCAACGACAGCCACGGCCATTCGGCCGGCGATGTGCTGATTACGACCGTCGCCATGATCCTGTTGGAGTCGTTCCGCGCCGAAGACGTGATTGCCCGTATCGGCGGCGACGAATTCGCCATCCTGCTGCCAGGCGTGGATGCCGTCCAGGCGGACATCGCCCTGAAACGGGTCAGGAGCCTGGCGGACAAGTACGCCGCCCAGGCATGCGGCCTCACCCTCGCCATCTCCCTGGGGTGCGCCACGGTGGAGGACCCGGCCAAGCTGGAGGAGGCCCTGCAGCATGCCGACCAGCAGATGTACCTGGACAAGGTAAGCCGCAAACTGGTGGAAAAGGAATCGGAACCGTTGCTTCCCTTTACATAATATCCCTATCTTCAAGGAGGATTGAGGCGCCAATGGCAAAAATCAACGACAACTACCTGAAACTGAAGGCCGGCTACCTGTTCCCGGAGATCGGCCGCCGCGTGCGCGCCTTTGCCGAGGCCAACCCGACCGCCAGAGTCATCCGCCTGGGCATCGGCGACGTCACCCGTCCGCTCCCCCCGGCTATCCTCAAGGCCTTCCACGACGCCGTGGACGACTTGGCCAAGGTGGAAACCTTTGCCGGCTACGGCCCGGAGCAGGGGTACGAATGGCTGATCAACACCATCATCGACAAATCCTACAAACCGCTGGGTGTTAGCCTCAAGACGGATGAGATGTTCATCTCCGACGGTTCCAAGTGCGACTGCGCCAATATCCTGGACATCTTTGCCTTGGACAACGTGGTGGCCATCGGCGACCCGGTCTACCCGGTGTACAACGACACCAACGTCATGATCGGCCGCACCGGCGAGGCCGATGACAAGGGGTACTACAAGAACATCGTCTACATGCCGTGCAACGAGGCCAACGGCTTCATCCCGGCCCTGCCGGCCCGGAAGGTGGACATCATCTACCTCTGCTTCCCCAACAACCCGACCGGCGCCGTGGCCGGCAAGGCCGAGCTGAAGAAGTGGGTCGATTACGCCAATGCCAACGATGCAGTGATCTTCTTCGACGCCGCCTACGAGGCCTTTATCACCGATCCCGCCATCCCCCACTCCATCTACGAGATCGAAGGGGCCAAGAGGTGCGCCATCGAATTCCGCTCCTTCTCCAAGACCGCCGGTTTCACCGGCGTGCGCTGCGGCCTGGTGGTGGTGCCGGAAGAGGTCGTGGGGACCACCTCCACCGGGGAGAAGTACAGCTTCAACAAGCTCTGGCTGCGCCGCACCACCACCAAGTTCAACGGCGCCTCCTACCCGGTGCAGCGGGCCGCCGCCGCAGTCTACAGCGACGAAGGGTGGCAACAGACCAAGGAGATTATCGACTACTACATGGAGAACGCCCGCATCATCCGCGAAGGTCTGGCGGCCGCGGAACTTACGGTCTACGGCGGGGTCAACGCCCCCTATATCTGGCTCAGGACGCCGGGAGGCATGACCAGTTGGGACTTCTTCGACAAGCTCCTGAACGAGGCCCATGTGGTCGGGACGCCGGGCTCCGGTTTCGGCCCCAGCGGGGAAGGGTACTTCCGGTTGTCGGCGTTCGGGAATCGGGACAACGTTATTGAAGCGGTGGAGAGGATCAAGAAGAACCTGAAGTAGATGGTCCGCTCAAGGAGTCGGTGTTCATCCTTAATGTTTATCGCGAGGGAGTAGAGGTATGACCGAAAATCGAAAGACCCTCATCGAATACAGGCTCACCCAGGCGCGGGATTTATTCCAAGTTGCAATTAAGATGATACTAAAAGCGACCACCCCCAACCCCTCCTTATCAAGGAGGGGAGCTTATAGTCCCCCTCCTATTTTAGGAGGGGCTAGGGGTGGTAAGGTGTCAGCTTGAACGCACATTGGAATTAGAGGAATAGGTATGAGCAGGTCATCTGAACTCAAACGCGTAAAATCAACCGGCAAGGTCACAAAGGAGCAGGCGGCGGAATTGAAGGCGCTGGCCGAAATGCCGGATGAACAGATAGTTCTGTCCGATATCCCGGAAATCGCCGATTGGAGCGGGGCGGTTGTCGGCAAGTATAATCGCGATGATAGGATAGAACTCATTGAGAACACGGCCAATGCCCGTGCCCAGTTCGGTGAAAACTTCGGTGCTTTTGAGTTTAAGTTGTCGCACGAACAGGTTGAAGGCCTGTTGGCAGGCAAAGTTGTTGCCTTTGATATCAGCGAGCGGGAATATACGGGCTTTCTGTCTCTAAAGAAATAAGCAAACGTCCCGAATCTCTTTACGCACCAAGCGTTGACAAGAACACCACAGCCGTGCCATAAAATAGACCGGTTAAGGAAAGCCGCTTCTGCCTGATGAAGCGGTTTTGTTTTTCACAGGATAGTGACGCAAAAACAAAATTCGGAGACAGTGTGTGGACGACAGAAAACGACTACTGAACAGAAACAAGACAATAGCCACGGGATTGATGATCGGCGCGGCCATGCTGTTTGTGGTTGCCCGCTCCCACAAGGGGCATGGCGCCTGGGAGTGGCTCGCCGCCTTTGCGGAGGCGGCCATGGTCGGCGCCCTGGCGGACTGGTTCGCGGTGGTGGCGCTGTTCCGCCACCCAATGGGTGTGCCGATACCCCATACGGCCATCATCAAAAACAAAAAGGCAGTCATTGCCGGAAATCTGGCCGGCTTTATCCGCGACAAGTTCCTGGCCGAAGAAACACTGATCGCCAGACTGCGGGAGTACAACCCGGCCGGGCATCTTGCCGTGTACCTGATGTCGAAGGAGCATGCCGACGGCGTTGCCAAAGGGTTGACCCGCGTGCTTGCCGATACCCTGGATTTTATCGATGACGAGCGCGTGCAGCAGTTGTTGCGGGCCGCCCTGGGCAACCGGCTGGAAAACTTCGATCTTTCTGCTTCCGCCGGGGCGATGCTTGATGTACTCAGAAAAGACAATCGCCACCAGATCGTACTCGATGACCTGTTGCACCGCTGTGCCGCGTGGTTGGCAACCCCGGAGGCGCAGACCAGGCTGGCCGACGCCATCGAAAACATGTGTACGAAAGAATATCCGCTCCTGAGCGCCTTCATCCCCAAGCGGGACCAGTTTGCCAAGGGGGTGGGCGAAAAGGTCACAAACAGGTTGAACGCACTCATTCAGGAGATTGACGCAGATCCTTGCCATGAGGTCAGGTATAAGTTTGATACTGCCGTGACGGATTTCAGCGCCAGGCTGAAGTCCGACCCGGCGCTACGCGATAGGATCGAGTCGATCAAACGTGAGGTTGTCCATAACCAATCCATTGCCGATTATGCGAAGAACATCGGCAACGATCTGAAGATCTGGCTGAGCGACGACCTGCACCAGCCACATTCAAAGGTGCAGGAGAAGATTTCGGCGGCGGTTGCAGGCCTCGGCACGACCCTGTCCCGCAAACGGGGGTTGCGGGAGTCGTTGAATGAACACCTGGAAACGCTGGTCATGCACTACGGGGATTCGCTGCGAAGGGCCGTTTCCGGGCATATTACCGACACCATGCAACAGTGGGAAAGCGATGACTATACAAGCGAGATCGAGCTGAGCATCGGTTCCGACCTGCAGTTTATCAGGATGAACGGCACCCTGGTCGGCGGCGTGATCGGCCTGCTGCTGCATGCCGTGGCGCTGCTGCTTGCGTAGCAACTCTCGATAGTTCATGAATAGTCACCGGGGTCCACGATGAAGATACAGAAATTGACGCAAGAGAATCGCGTCAAGGTCTATGCCCTGTTGCACCGCGCCTTTCCCGGCAGCGACCACGAAGCCGGGCTGGTGCAGAAACTCCACGAGAATGGCAGGGCCATACACGAGTGGGTCTGCATCCATACCAACAAGGTCACCGCCTACATCGCCTTTTCCAATGCCTATCATGGCAAAGCAATCTGCGGTTTGCACCTGGCGCCCATGGCCGTGGCGCCCGATTTTCAAAAGCAGGGGGTGGGCACGGAACTGCTCAGGTTCGCCCTGCGCCAGGATGCGGTCAAAAGCCAGCCCCTGTTTGTCCTGGGCGCGCCCGGCTATTACCAGAGGTTCGGCTTTGAGCCATGCAGTATTCCTATCTGTCCATTCGATACCAACAACGCTCATTTCCTGAGCATGCGGAATAACACCACCGCCGGTTTTGTGGTGGGCTATGAACCCGAGTTCAAAGCTGCTGCCACACCGCCTCTCCCACATGGCAAGAAGCGCCGGGCACGTTGAGCGTCGGGAAATAAACGTACTGCTGCCGTCGAGCACGGCTGAAAAATTGCTCCGCAAGCCGTAATGTGCTATATTACTTTAGCGTCTGAACCACAGGGACACCTCCCCGTGGTTTTTTATTTGCGCGGAATGAGAGCGTCACCCATGAAACATGCAGCATCTTCACCACGCCGCCTGAAACTTACCACGCCGGATTCCGCCTGCACTGACCAGACATGTGGCGGGTTGATAACGGCCCACCACGGCGTTGAGGTCAAGGTTGTCTTCACCACCGGTAAACACCGCATGGTGCGGGTCAAGCGGAGTTCCGGCCACGTGGTCGGCGATGACGTGGAGGTCACGGGCGAGGTCCTTCTGCGTTTGCCCCGCCGGACAGAACTGCGACGGCGTGATGGCCGGGGCGGTATCCATCTGGTGGCGGCAAACCTGGATGTACTCGGGATCGTGGTGGCGCTCAACTCGCCGCCGGGCTTCATTGACCGGGCCATTGTTGCGGCCCGGGTGGCTCAGCTACAGCCCTTCGTGGTGGTCAACAAGTGTGATCTGGACGACACTGCCGCACTGCTCGCCAACCTGCATCGGATCTATACCGGTTCGGTTCCGATGTTTGCCATCAGCGCAACGAGCCGGACCGGCCTGGCGCCTCTGCAGGCGTTTCTGAATCAGGGTCGCCGGGGAGTGTTTGTCGGATCCAGCGGTGTTGGCAAGAGTTCGCTGTTGAACGCCCTCTGCCCGGCGATTAATCTCAAGGTGGGGAAGGTCAGCGACCACAATGGTCTGGGGCGGCACACCACCACCGTTTCCACCCTGCACGCCCTGTCCGGCGGTGGCGAACTGGTTGATACCCCCGGTTTCAGGGATTTCGGCCTGGTGGATATCTTGGCGGAGGAACTGGCCATCCACTTCCCCGGCTTCGAAGAACATGGCGAGGTGAGCTGTCGCTTCCGGAACTGCCGACACAGGACCGAACCAGGCTGCGCTGTCATCAGGCTGGTGGAGCAGGGGCAGATCCCGGCTGATCGTTACACCATATATCTGGAACTGTTGAGCGAGGTCGAGGCTGATCAGAGCGAGGCCCGCAGCAAAGGCTGGAAAAACTGACGGGGAATTCAGTGAAACCAAAATTACCCACGAAAGGTATTTCCCTGGTCCACTGTCGGCCGATTGATGGTGGAAGTTCTGTCCACGATAGTGCATACTGATGATAAAGGGCTCTGCGCGGAACGCAGCCCGAGGCGGGAAGCGCACAATAACCCTGGTGGAGTTCAACCTATGGAATTAGACCTGGCCTTGCTGAAAAACCTGCTGAGCAAACGAGGCGATGAGATAGAAAAGAGCGTTGCCGGGACCGGCTATCTGGTAAAAACAGTCATCGGGGTGGGTACCTTTTTGCTCGACAACGAGGGGGACGTCGATCTCTTGACCTCGAAACAAAAGGCCATCTTTTACAGGTTTCTCCAACCGCTACTGGAAACGCCCCGCCGGTAGCCGGCATGTTGCTGGCTCCGCCGTTCAGTCGTCACGGATTCAGGATTAAACAAGCTGAAAGAAACAGGATAATGATTTCGGCGCTAAAAAATATCGACTGAAGGTGGAACTATGAGTATCTTCAACATATGGAATCCTGTGAGAGTTTGTCGTACCCGCATGATCAGCAAGGATTTTTTCGAGTGCAAGGTGAAAAAGCCCGATCCGGAATTCTGCGAATATTCCCTCAGTATGGGGGGCAGCTACATCTGCAACCACCCTGATCGCCTCAAATTTTCGGACNNACAACTCAATCGCCTCAGCGGCCGCTTTGCCCGGCAACCAGAATACACCATACGACACGGTGTTGATCGAGGAAACGTTACATGGGCATCTCGAAGCATCCCTCCGTCGTTACCATGCCGAAGGCTGAGAGACCATACCCTTCCATCCTCGCTTTCCTGAGCAAAAGATTCCCCGCGATTTCCCGGGAGACCTGGGAAAAGCGGATTTCAGAGGGAAAGGTCCTTGACGAAAAGGCGCGGCAAATCACCCTGGATACGGAATACACCCCCCTGGGACGCATCTTTTATTTCCGCGAGGTAGCTCACGAGCCGTCCATCCCTTTTGCCGAAAAGATCCTGCATCTGGATGATGAGATCCTGGTCGCCTGCAAACCCCATTTCCTTCCCGTGACCCCTGGCGGGCGGTATGTTGACGAATGCCTGTTGAACCGCCTGCGAAACAGCACCGGGATCGAGGATCTTGCGCCGCTGCACCGCATAGATCGCGAAACAGCCGGATTAGTGCTCTTTTCCGTCAATAAAAAGAGCAGAGGGGTTTACGGCAAGCTCTTCATGGATGGTGACGTTGAAAAAACCTACCAGGCCCTCTCCGCGTGTCAACCGCTTCAGGAGACAGCATCATGGGATGTTGCAAACAGGATAGGGCGGGGGGAGCCGTGGTTCAGGATGAAGACGGTACCCGGCAGTGTCAATGCCCGGTCCGCCATTCACCTGGCAGAGATCAAGGGCGCGATAGCCCGCTTTGTCCTTAAGCCGCGAACCGGTAAAACCCATCAACTGCGGCTCCACATGAGCGGCCTCGGGTTCGGGATATTGAACGACAGATATTATCCCGAGTTGCAGGCCGAAGGCGAGGACGACTTCCATACCCCGCTCCAGCTTGTCGCCCAAAAGCTGCGCTTCAGGGACCCTATCAGCGGCCAGATCAGGGAGTTTGCATCCGAACGCATGCTGTTATGGTAACCCGCTAATAATTTGCTCCGCGAGCCGTACCGTGGTATATGTAATAAGCGTCTGAACCACAGGGACAACCTCCTGTGGTTTTTTTGTGGGCGCACAATGAGGAGAGTATTTTCATGAACCCGACCGCATTTTCATCACTCCGGCTGAAAGCCCCCCTGCTCAAGAACCTGGTGTCCCTTGGATATGCCGAGATGACGCCGATCCAGGCCCACTCGCTGCCGCTCATCCTGGCCGGCAAGGACGTGATCGCCAAGGCCAAGACCGGCAGCGGCAAGACCGCGGCCTTTGGCATCGGCCTGCTGACGCACCTGGATGCGTCATCCTTCCGGGTGCAGGCGCTGGTGCTCTGCCCGACCCGAGAGCTGGCCGATCAGGTCGGCAAGGAGTTGCGCCGCATTGCCCGCTTTACCGACAACATCAAGATCCTGACGGTGTGCGGCGGCGTCCCTTTCGGTCCCCAAAGCACCTCCCTGGAACATGGCGCCCACGTAGTGGTCGGCACCCCGGGCCGCCTGCTGGATCATCTGCGCCGCAGCAGCCTTGACCTGTCCGCCTTGCGCACCCTGGTGCTGGACGAGGCCGACCGCATGCTCGACATGGGGTTTCAGGAGGATATCAGCACCCTGATCGCCGCCACCCCAGCCAGGAGGCAAACCCTGCTGTTTTCCGCCACCTATCCGGAGTCGATTGCCGCCATGAGCGCGTCGGTCCAGCACGAGCCGGTGGAGGTCAGCGTGGACGAGACCCATGACGAGGGATCCATCGAGCAGGTCTTCTACGAGGTGGACCACGAACAGCGGACCGAGGCGGTGGCACGCATTCTCGGCCATTATCGCCCGGAATCGGCCCTGGTCTTCTGCAACACCAAGCTGGAATGCCAGGATCTGGCCGATGCTCTGGTCAGCCGGGGCTTTGCGGCCCTAGCCATCCACGGCGACCTGGAACAGTGGGAGCGGGACCTTGTGCTGGTCCGGTTTGCCAACCGGAGCGCCTCGGTGCTGGTTGCTACCGATGTCGCCGCCCGCGGGCTGGACATCAAGGAGTTGCCGGCGGTGATCAATTACGAACTCTCCCGCATCCCGGAGATCCATACCCACCGCATCGGCCGTACGGGTCGTGCCGGGGGGCAGGGACTGGCCGTCAGTCTGGTGACCCCAAGGGAGAACCGGTTGACCGCTGCCATTGAAGATGCGCTGGGGAGCACCATTGCCCGCAACGACCTTGCCGCGCTGGCGCCAGCGTCGGGCCGGCCGCCGGCTCCCCCCATGGTAACGCTCTGCATCGACGGCGGGCGCAAGAACAAGCTGCGCCCTGGGGACATCCTGGGCGCCCTGACCGGCGAGGGGGGGATTGCGGGGAGCGAGGCCGGCAGGATTGATGTCTTCGACTTCAATACCTACGTTGCGATCGTGCGGCACAGCAGTGATCAGGCACTGGCCTGCCTGGGAAGAAACAGGATCAAGGGGCGCTTCTTCAAGGTGCGTAAAATAGACTGACGGTCATGGCATGCGCCGGGAGGTCATGGGGGACATCGGATCGGATGCATGAGCAATAATAATCCCAAGTTGCATTCAAGTTGACATTTTGAAGACCTTTGAGGTTTTGAAAACCTCAAAGGTCTGGCCTGAAATATGTGTTATCTTGAATGCAAAAGCGAATAAAATCCGCGGCGCGCTCCAGCCAGTGGTATAGTATTGGTAGCCTTGAAGATGCCGGCTCTCACCGGCAACCACACGTGAAAAAGGAGGAAAACTCATGAGCAAGGGCGTGGACAGTAAGAAAGAGACGAAAAAGGAACCGGCCAAGACCCCGAAGGAAAAGAAGGCTGAGAAGAAGATCAAAAAGGCTGAAAAGAAGAGTAAATAACAGTATCCGAAGGGGAATTAGACCGAAATATTGTCTAACCCTTTAAAATTTTTATCTCAGTGTCTCTGTGACTCTGTGGCAATTTTTTTTCTGGGTTAACTGTGAGTTCATGCCAGCGCCGCGCCGAGTCGATATCCCGCATGACGCCGCGCACGTCGGCAGGGATGGCGCTCTGCTCAAAGCGGCCGGTCAGTATGCTCGTCGGGGCGAGTTCGCCCCTGGAGTACAGCCTCCAGATCTCCCTGCCGTAGTCGGTGGCCAGGAGTTCGGGAGCAAACCGGCCGAAGTAGGCGGTCATGTTGGCGACATCCCGCTTGAGCATGTCGGCGGCGTTGTTGTTTCCCGCGGCATCGATGGCCTGGGGCAGGTCGATGATGACCAGTCCGTCGCTGCCGACCAGCACGTTGTACTCGGACAGGTCGCCGTGGACGAGCCCTGCGCAGAGCATGAGGACGATCTGGGCGATCATGGTGCGGTGACAGTCGCGGGCCTGCTCCGGCGTCAGCCTTATATCGTTGAGCCTTGGCGCGGAGTTGCCGTTATCGTCTGCCACCAGCTCCATCAGCAGGATCCCCCCGGAAAAGCTGTAGATCTTCGGCACGCGCACCCCAGCGGCAGCCAGACGCTGCAAGGCGTTCACCTCGGCGTTCTGCCAAGCGCCCTCAAGCTCTTTGCGGCCGAATTTCGAGTTTTTCCCCATGGCGCGCGCCTGACGGCTGTTCTTCACCTTGCGCCCTTCCTGATAGCGGGCCTGGGAGCTGAAGCTCCGGTGGTCAGCGTCCTTGTACACCTTGGCGCAGCGCAACTCCCCCATGGACCTGACCACATAGACCTCGGCCTCCTTGCCGCTCATAAGCTGGGAGACGACCTCGTCGACGAGGCCGTTTTCGACGTGCATTTCAAATTTTTTCGGTGTTTTCATACGTTCTCATATCCTGTTCTGGGCGCAAGGGGACTGTTTTCAGGCATTTCCCTGTTCGCTTGGTCGCTCGTCACGATGTTCCCGACGGCGTAATAAGAGGCGGGGTTCGGATCGAAGGGTGCGTGAGAAGATATTTTCTGATAGTAGTTCAATAAGTTATTATACCCTATATAGCGGGTAAAGGATAGCGCATTTGCAAAAAGCCGCCCGTGTCATGGTGTCGTTGGCCGGCGGCGGTAGAAGGTACTGGGCACAGGAGTCGGGATGATTAACCGGCCCGTTGAGGACACAGTGCGGCGAAGCCGATATTTTTCGTGTGTTATGGCACGATCCGGCGTAATAATATCAAAATCGGCAGGTTAGCCACAGAGGCGCAGAGACGCAGAGGAAATCACAGAGATTTTTCAGGTAACCTCATACCCACAGGAACGCACTCGAAGGAAAAAATCCATGACCAACAACGATCTGCTCCGCAGCCTCCGTTACGCCCTGAAGCTGAATGGCGAAGCCATAGCCGAATTATGTGCGTTGGGCGGGCATGACATCAGGCCGATAGAGGTGCTGAAACTGCTGAAAAAAGAGGAAGAAACCGGCTTTGTGGCCTGCGATGACAGGGTTGCGGCTGCGTTCCTGGACGGCCTGATCGTTTCCCGTCGAGGCGCGCAGGAGCCGAAGCCCGGTTCGGCCGCGGCGACGGAGGTGTCCTTGAACAATAATCTCATCCTGAGGAAACTGAGAATAGCCCTGGAACTGACCGATGAGGCGATGCTGGCGGTCCTCGCCAAGGCCGGCGTCCAGATCTCGAAATCCGAATTGTCCGCCATGTTCCGGGCAAAAGGGCACAGAAATTACAAGCCCTGTGGCGACCAGTTCCTGCGTAATTTCATACGGGGGTTGATACTCGGCGACGGAAATGCCTAGATAATGCCGCACCCGTTGCGCTCGGGCCAGTTTCTGCTATGCTTGGACCGGAGAGAGATCTGTCGAAAAACCGGAGGAGCTTCGCATGTCCTTCAATCCCGTGCTTATCGTCGCAAAGGTGGAAAAGCCGGAGTGGTACAAGGGCACGGCCCGGTACGCCCAAGGTGATGCCCGAACCGCAGTCCGGCAACTCCTTGCCACCCTCATCCCCTATCTGCTCCTTCTGGCCTTGATGGTCCAGACCGTTCGCCACGGTTACCCCTACGCTATCACCCTAGCCCTTGGCGTGGCGGCGACCTGCCTGTTCACCCGCCTGTTCATCTTCTTCCACAAGAACCGGTCACGCAGTTGCAGCACCTGACGGAGCGACCCGTGCTCTACCGTTTGTTGGCCGATCTGGCGGTTGTGGCCCATGCCCTGTTCGTGTTATTCGTGGTCTGCGGGGGATTGGCGGTGCTCCGTCGGCCACGCCTGGCTTGGCTGCACCTGCCTGCCGCCACCTGGGGGGCGGTCGTGGAGTTCAAGGGGTGGATCTGCCCCCTGACCTGCGTGGAAAACCATTTTCGCCGGCTGGGGGGCGAGGGGAGCTACGATGTGTCCTTCATCGAGCATTACCTGGAGCCGATCCTCTACCCGTCGGGCCTGACGCCGGGATCGCAGTTGGTCATGGGTCTGGGGGTGGTGGGGGTTAACGCTGTGATCTATGCCCTTCTCTGGAGGAAACGCTCCCGCAGGCACTAATTTTTCCCTGACTGGCGCAAAAATATGTAAAATGAAAAGAGGTCAAGCTCCTTAAGACCGGGAGAAAAGGAAAATAGACCGATTTCATCGACGGTTATTACCATTTTTAGGATCAAATATCTTGACTTCCCCTCTCAGCGCCTGCTGCAAAAAAATGCTCTATCCCGCCATCCTGGCGGTTTCCCTGGTTCTGAACCTCACGGCTTTGGCACCTGCTCAGGAGGATTACGCCACCTACCCCACAGCGGCGACCGGCTATACCTCCATCAAGGTCTTTGACAACCAGGGGCGGTTTGTCGGCCGGCTCCTGCCGGAGAGAAGATACTGGGTCCCCATCGACCGCATCCCTGTTTTTCTGCAAAAGGCGGTGGTGGCCGTCGAGGACGCCCGCTTTTATGAACATGGGGGGATCGATATCCGCGGGATCGCCCGGGCCCTGGTAAAGGATGTGGTCAAGGGGAAGATGGTCGAGGGGGGCTCGACCATCACCCAGCAGTTGATCAAGAACAGATACCTGTCCAACGAGAAGACCATCGAGCGGAAGTTCGATGAAGCCCGCATGGCCTTGGAGTTTGAGAAGAAGTACACCAAGCGGCAGATCCTGGAGATGTATTTCAACGAGATCTATTACGGCAACGACGCCTGGGGCATTGCCCAGGCGGCCCGCATCTATTTCGATAAAAACCCGGAGGATCTGACCGACGCCGAGTGCGCCCTTTTAGCCGGCGTGCCGAAGAATCCGGGCCGTTACAATCCGTTGGGAAAGGCGGCCAACGTCACGCAACGGCGGGACGTGGTCCTCAAGCGGATGGTGGATCTGAACATGATCACGCCCCGCCGGAAACAGGGTCTGAGATCCCAGCGCGTCACCTTCATGCGGCCCGGACAGACCCACCAGTATCTTGCCCATATCCGGGCAAAGCTGATTGAGCGGTACGGGGCGGAGGTCATCGAACAGGGCGGATTGGAGGTGACCGCAGCCCTGGATCTGAAGCTGCAAAAAGAGGCAGAGCAGGCGTTGGCCGCTGGAGTCAAGAGGATTTCCCCCCTGATGCAGGGGGCGCTGGTATGCCTGGATCCCGCAACGGGTGATGTCCTGGCTGCCGTGGGGGGAGTCGATGCCGGCAAGAGTTCCTATAACCGCGCCTTTGCCGCCAAACGCCAGCCGGGCTCGGCCATCAAGCCGCTGATCTATGCCGCGGCCCTGGAAAAGGGGATTACTGCCGCCAGCATCTGGAACGATACGCCGGTAGCTTACAACCGGGGGAACAACGAAACCTGGAAACCTTTGAACTATGGGAGGAAAGAGTACGGGGACCTGAGCCTCAGGCAGGCCCTGGCCTATTCCGACAATGTCATAGCGGTAAAGGTGCTTGAGGCCATCGGGGTCCCGTATTTTACGGATTTTGCCGGCAAAATGGGGTTGCCGCTGCGGGCTCGGAATGGTCTCTCCCTGGCCCTGGGAACGGATGAAGTGACCCTGAACGATCTGGTTCAGGCGTACACCCCCCTGGCCACCGGAGGCATGCGCTCCGAAGCGCGGGCCATTATCCGGGTGTATGACCGCAGGCGTCATGCCTGGACGGAGTACCCTCCTGCGGTTACCCCGGTCCTCGCGCCTGCCGTGGCCTTTGTCGCCACCCAGATGATGAAGGACGTCATGACCTATGGCACCGCCAAGACGCTCAGAAAATTCAGCGAGGAGCACCCGTCTGCCGGAAAGACCGGCACCACCGACGATTACCGGGACGCCTGGTTCATCGGCTATACCCCCCAGGTTATAACAGGCATCTGGGTAGGTTACGACAAACCCCGGTCGGGGGGGAAGGGTTTCACCGGCGGCGCTGCCGCGGCCCCCATCTGGGAGCGGTTCATGCGCCGGGCCGTGGCATCGAAGCCGGTTGCCGATTTCCCCATGCCTGATGGGGTAGTTGTCGTTGCCATCGACCCTGCCACAGGCTTTCCGGCGACCGCGGAGTCTCCGGACAAACGCGATGAATTTTATATCGCCGGTACCGAGCCGGGCGAATTCCGCCCCACACCCGGCGGAGCCGTGGCCAAGCCTGCGCCGGTCCCTCCTTTGCCGCCATCGTCGACAGAGGATGGCATATAATATGAAATTCACCCTCCTGACCCATTTCAAGGAGTTCGAGAAACGTTCCAATACCGGCCGGCTGGTGCTGGACGTATTGGGGGACGCGGCCGAGCAGGTCCGCTGGGACCGGCTGAATCCGCCGGCCGGACTCGTCGAGGAGATCGAGGCGGGTGGCGCGGCGCTGGTTTATCCCGGCGCCGCGAGCGAGAATGACGGCGATTTGACCGGTATCAGCCATTTTGTCATCATCGACGGCACCTGGCACGAGGCCCGCAAGATCCATCAGAGAAGTCCCTACCTCCTGAAGCTCCGCCGGGTCTGCCTCAAGCCTGCCGCAACGTCCCTCTACAACCTCAGGAAGAATCAGAAGGAGGCCTGCCTCTGTACCGCAGAGTGCGTGATCGAGATCCTGCGTAATAAGGGGCGGATCGAGGAGGCGGAACGCCTGGAGGATCGTTTTCTGGCATTCATCAGGCCGGCCGGCGCCATGCGGGGAGAGGCACCGGGGCATTGAGGTTGCGAACCCCCGGTCATTGCGCCGGACGGCTCTCCTCGCCTCTGAGGGCATCGATGCTCCAGATTCCACCCCCCTGGGTGGAGATGAACAGGAAAACAAAGCAGTAAATCACCGCCAGTTCCCCCATGTTCTGGATCGGCAGCAGCGCCTTTGTCCCGTGCGCCATCCAGTATGCCACGGACATCTCGCCGCTTGTGATGAAGGCTGCCCAGCGAGTGAGGAGTCCGATCATGACCAGAATGCCCCCAACCAGCTCGATCGGGCCGGCGACGTAGGTAATGAATGCAGGGACCGGCCCCGGCATTGGGATCGGGACACCGAACAGCTTCTGGGCGCCGTGCCAAAGAAAGAGGAATCCGACGACGATCCGCATCAGGGCGTAACACTGGGTATTGTAGACCGACATGAATGGCTTCATGGCGCCACCTCCTGTTGGCTTGTGACCAGATAGGGAGTCACTGTATGGTAGCCGTCCGGGATCGGTTTTGTCTTGGTAGTCATGATCTTTTCCTCCTCTCTTACGTTGTTTGAGCAGTCGTATCTTTCAGCAGCATGAGCCGTCATCTGTATTTAAGATTATTTTAGTCCCTTAGAAGAAAAAGGCAACACAACGGACCTGTGAAATGACAAAATTAGTTCTGATGAAGCATCAATCTTCCGCTGACGGTCAAGTCCCCCTTTTTCAAAGGGGGGAACCGTTGGGCGGAAGATAAGTGCTAATCATTTGCGAGGATACCACCCGACATGGCGCTGCCATCCAAAGTTTACAAAGCATCCATCCAACTGTCCGATGTGGACCGCGGCGTCTATGAAACCCTGCAGGCGACGGCCGCCCAGCATCCTTCGGAAACCGAGGAGCGGCTTGTCGCCCGGCTTTTGGCGTACGCCATCTTCCATGAGCCGGAATTGACGTTCACAAAAGGGATCAGCGCTACGGACGAACCGGACCTGTGGGTGAAACGGGCCGACGACCGGGTGCGGCTCTGGGTCGAGGTCGGCCTGCCGGAACCGGACCGCATCATCAAGGCGAGCCGCCATTCGGAACGGGTGGCCCTGCTGGCGTGCGGCAGGACCATCGCCATCTGGGACCAGCAGCAATTGCCCAAACTGGAGAGGCTCGCCAACCTCACCGTCTTAAGCCTCGATCAGGCGCTCATTGCCGGCTTGGCAACCAGGCTGGAGCGCTCCATCGCCTGGTCGGTCACCATCACCGAAGGCATGCTCTATCTGACCATCGGCGAAGAAACGCTGGAGAGCGCCATCCAGGTCAAGGCGGGCAATCGCTGAGTCATCTCGAAACAGAAATAACCCCCTGATCCCGCTCACGATCTTTTCCTCGACTACGTGGTATAGAATTTCATGATTCATCCTTCATACGTAACCAGTAGTTTGGTTGAATGATAAAAAAAATTCGGATAAGGAGACCCTGTATGAATATTTCACTCAGCAAGCTCAGCTTCAAGGCCAAGATAATTGCGCTTGTCCTGGTGAGTTGTTTTGCCCTGGGGGCGCCAACCGGCTTTATCTCACTCAATGAGATTGTCCGAAGCCATGTCTACTTTATCAAAACCTACCATTCCTCGCTGTTAAACGATTTTGATTCGCAGGCCAAGAGCCAGGTGGAACTGGCGGCCAGTATCCTGCAGCGGGTATACGACAGGTCCCAAAAAGGGGAGATCACTCTGGAGGAGGCGAAAACCATCGGAGCCGATATCATCCGCAATCTGCACTTCGGCAAGGATGGCTACATCTGGGCCGATACGGTTGACGGCGTCAACGTGGCCATGCTCGGCAAGGAATCCGTGGAGGGGAAAAGCCGCATTAACCTGCAGGATGTGAAGGGCAAGTACCTGATCCAGGAGATCATCAAGGCCGCCATGCAACCGGGGGGCGGGTATACCGATTATTGGTTTCCCAAACCGGGCAGCGACAAGCCGCTTCCCAAACGAAGCTATTCGCTCCTTTTCAAACCCTTCAACTGGGTTCTGGGAAGCGGCAATTATATTGACGATCTTGAATCACTCATTCTAAAAGCGTCGGACGAGAATAATCGGCATCTCTTTTACGGCGTCTATCTTATCGTCGGCGTCACGATTCTCATCCTGCTCCTGGACTGTCTGCTTGCCGTGGTTGTAACAAAATTGCTCATAAAGCATATCGGCGCGGAGCCGGTCGTGTTGGAAGAGATCGCCGAACGGGTTGCCGAGGGAGACCTTACCGTTAGCATGGAGGCCGGCAGAACCGGCGTGTATGAAGCCATGCGCAGAATGGTTGACAGCCTGCGGCAGGTGATGGACAAGGTCAACCAGAGTTCCCGCGAACTCCTGACGTCCGCATCCCAGCTTAATTCGAATGCGCTCAGCACGGCGGAAGGCTCGAACAAGGTAGTCAGCCAGGCCGCAACCGTGGCCACTGCCAGCGAGGAGATGTCGGCTACCAGCACCGATATCGCCAAAAACTGCCATCAAGCGGCCGACAGCTCAAACCAGGCGAGTCAGGCTGCCCAGAGCGGCGCCGAAATAGTCAGGGAAACCGTGGAGGGAATGAACCGGATTGCCGACAAGGTGCGCAATTCGGCGGGCGTGGTCGAACAGCTTGGGACGCGCTCAGAACAGATCGGCCAAATTATCGGCACCATAGAGGATATTGCCGACCAGACCAACCTGCTGGCCCTCAATGCGGCCATAGAGGCGGCCCGTGCCGGAGAACAGGGGCGCGGATTCGCTGTGGTCGCCGACGAGGTGAGGGCACTGGCGGAGAGAACCACCAGGGCCACACGCGAGATAGGCGAGATGATAAAAAGCATCCAGGGCGAGACAAGGCAGGCTGTCAAGGCGATGGAGGAAGGGGTCGGCGAGGTGAAAGAAGGGATAGCCGGTGCGGCACGTTCTGGCCACGCCCTTGAGACGATCCTGAACAAGGTCAACGACGTGACCATGCAGATCAATCAGATTGCCACCGCTGCCGAAGAGCAAACCGCCACCACGCGCGGAATAACCAACAATATTCATGCCATTTCGGACACGGTGCAGATCAGCGACCGAAGCTCCCAGGAGATTTCTGTCGCTTCTACCCGGCTTTCCGCGCTCTCCGTGGAATTGCAGGACCTGGTGCGCCGGTTCAGGCTGTAGCTGTTATTTCAGGATTTACAGGTATACTGAAGACAAACAATTTTCACGAGGTGATCGCATGCCGGAAACATCATCGTCCAGCGAGGAGACCCCCCGTATCCGCGAGATGGTGATCGACGATTTTCCCGAGGTCTTCCATATCGGCGAGGAGGTGTTCACAGTCGAATACTCTCAGAGCCTCTACCGGACCTGGGACGAATTCGAGATCACCACCCTCTTCAACTCGGACACCGAGCTCTGCCTGGTGGCCGAGATGGGGGGGCACATCGCCGGTTTTGCCCTGGGAACCACGGTCAAGAAGCACAACTCCCCCTGGAAGTACGGCTACCTGGTCTGGCTGGGGGTTCGGCGGGACATCCAGAAGGGGCGCGTGGGGAGCAGGCTGTTCAACGAGATCAGGCGCCGCATGGTGGAGCAGGGGGTGAGGATGATCATCATCGACACCTCGTCTGATAATCGGGCCGCCATCAACTTCTTCAGAAAACAGGGCTTCGACGATTTCCAGGAGCATGTCTACATGTCTCTCAATCTGACGCGCAAGGCCAGGAAGAAAACGGTGAAGAAGCCATGATCGCCCGCATGGAGGAGGTCTGGCGGGCCATTGACCCGGTGCGGCTGCGCGGGACGCTGCTCGATATGCTGGATATCTACTCGCCATCCGGCAAGGAGGAGGACATCCAGCTCTATCTGGAAGAGGTTCTCTCTCGTGCCGGATTCCGCTTGGAGCGTCAGGTGGTGGAGCAGGAACGTTATAACCTGCGCGTCACTATGGGGACTGGCGAACCGGGGCTCTACCTGGTCGGCCACGTGGATACGGTCCCGGCCTGGGACCTGGAGGAATTCGGGGCGCATGAAGAGGGAGATATCATCCGCGGCCTGGGGAGCGCCGACATGAAGGGGGGGTGCGCCGCCATGGTGGAGGCGTGGCTGGCCCTGGCCGACGCCCTGACGCCGGAGGAACGGCCGTCTGTGGGGCTATTGCTGGTGGTGGGGGAGGAAGAGAACGGCGACGGCAGCGCCGCATTCCTGGAACAGTGCCGTCCCCCCTGGGTGGTGATCGGCGAACCGACAGGGCTGGCGGCCTGCTTCGCCCATTACGGCTACCTGGAGGCGGGGTTTGTCACCCGCGGCCTGCGCAGCCATTCCTCGCTGCCCGAACTTGGGCACAACGCTGTGGAGTCCATGTTGCGCCTGCTGCTGCACCTGGGCAAGGACCCCATCTTCGACCGGGAGCGGGGGGAGATCGTCTACTCGATCCGCGAGTTGAGCTCGTCCCGGGCTGGCTTTGTCGTCCCTGACCGTTGCGAGGCGTGGATCGACCTGCACCTGCCGCCGAACATGGCCCCCGCAGCCCTTCAGGAGTCGATCCGCCGCATAGCGGCCGATGCGGCCCGGTTCATCCCGGACCTGGACATGGCGTTGAGTTTCGACTTCGCCTCACCCGGCTATGACCTGGGCAGCGACAGCCGGCTTGCCGGGCTAGTGAGGGACATTTATACCTGTCTGGGGCGAAAGCCGGGCTTGAGCGCCTTCCGCTCCCACTCCGACGGCAACCTGTTCCATGCGGCCGGAACCAGCCCCATCATCCTGGGGCCCGGTTCACTGGAGAGCGCCCATACGCCCGACGAACAGGTCGCCTTCGGTGAGGTGCTGGATGCCGCCCGCATCTATGTCGCCCTGGGACTGGGGATGGGATGATCCGGAAAGGGTAACCAAGACATTCATGAATTTAATTCGATGATTTTGTAATACCGATTTCAAATCAAGGATGGAATCAAGGCGGCGAGGATTGAGGCGACGNNTGAGAAGCAAAAAGACGAGCCAACGAAGATAGCGCCTTGATTTGGAATTGGTATAAGGTGCGCCGGGATATTAAACGGATTCTTCCTCGCTAGGGGCCTCTTCGCCGTTTTCGTCCGTTGGGGCGCTGTTCTTGGCCAGCTTGCGCTGCTGTTTTTCCTCGTTTTTTTTCTTCCGTTCGAGTTCCTTCTGTTTTTTCTGAAACTGAAAATTAGGCTTGGCCATCGCGTCGCTCCCTAAAACAGGTGATTTTCAATAAAAAAAGCCCCGAGTATTCCCCGGAGCTTTTGTGGCCAATTGAGACGTTGATCAGGCTTTCTGTACGTTCGCGGCCTGAAGCCCTTTCGGACCCTTGGTGACTTCAAACGTTACGCTATCGCCTTCAGCAAGGGATTTGAAACCGTTGCCTTCGATTGCGGAAAAGTGGCAAAAAACGTCTTCGCCATTTTCCTGCTCAATAAAACCAAACCCCTTGCTGTCATTAAACCATTTTACTGTTCCATTTACCATTTTCTTACTTTCTCCTACTGCTGTTTATTTCGTTTGGAAATATTCCGAACGTATTATGACCATATCAGCTTTGCGTAATGCAAGTCAAGCTAAAAACAGATATGCGTGTGAAGTAAAATAGCATAAATGGGCGAATCGATATCTTTTAAGAATAAACATAATTATTCAAACAGCTTGCATGTATTGTGAATGAGATAATAATAAATATGGTATATAATTGGATTTATACTGAATTTGATGTGAGCAAAAACTACTAATAATCGTAAATAATCCTTGCTAATATATAGGTAATAGCGTATTTTAAGATGATATAATTATACTTGGATTGTCAATAAAAGTCATGGGGGCAGGTCAGGGATTGTGATATCTACTCATTTCTAAAAGAAAGCGGTATGACACATGGGAATCAAAGTCGGCAACATTGTAAGCCACACAGGCGCGCTTGAATGGGGCGCCGGCAAGGTCATGGAAATAACTGCCTCCTCCGCGATGATCCAGTTCAGCGACGGCAAAAACAGGAAAATCGCCGTATCTCACTTCACCACCCTGCAGCCGGCCGCTCCGAACTCCTTTTTACCCCCTCCCGAAGTGCTTGTGGAGGCGAAGGCCGCCAGAGCCGCCAGGAGCCCCAGGGCCGCCAAAAAGAAATAGTAATCCTCAAGACAACCTGGGGATATCCAAAGGGCCAGAAAAACGGCAATGGGCTACTTATCGTTGAAAAGTAGCCCATTGCCGTTTCATATTTCATGGTGTAACGGCCCTCTGTTGCCAAATAATCAGCGTTGTCCGGTTTGGTATTTGCAGTTAGCTCCCCCTCCCTTCGACGGGCCTGCGCGCTAAAGCGCTTCGGCGCGCAAGCGGGAGGGGNNCCCGCAAGGGGAGGGGGGACTTTAGAGCATGTTTCAGTCAATGCAATTTCCTAACCGGACGTTGCTGCCAAATAATGCCTCAATCCTGGCGTTGCAGGGTCATATTCCCGCAATGGTAATGCAGAGGCACTCCCCTTCGGCGTAGACCGTTTCTCCGCTGCAGATGCGGCCATGCACCTTCACCTTGCGCCCCCCGGCTGAGATGATCCTGCTTTCGATCGTTACGACCTGTTGCAGCGGCAGGAGATTCCTGAAGCTGACGTTCAGATTGCCGACCACGATAGAGTACCCTGCCGCCCAGGCGGCCAGACCCAGCACCTCGTCGAGCACCGCGGCCATGGAGCCGCCGTGGGCATTGCCCGGAGGGCCTTCGGTCTCGGGACCGAACCAGATGCGCGCTTTCAATTGCTGCTCCTCGTCGCGGTAATAGCGCACCCGGAAGCGGTTGCCGTCCGGCTCGCCGGAGACGAAGCGCAGCGATTCCCCAACCAGGGAAGGGGCGTCGAAAGGGGTCCAACCGGCCTCTCCGCCCAGATCAACCGGTGGGCAGAGGGTCGTGCATACCTTCTTGGCAGTTGTTTTTGTCACAGATGTTTTTCCTCCTGAATAGCAGCACCGCCCATGCGGTGGTGGTTGTAGTTGATGGGAAAGATCTGACGCGGGACACTAGGGGGCATCCATTCGTATCTTGCGGGCCTTTAGCCCGCAAAGGGGGCAGCGTTTGCCGGCAACAACCCGCACGCAGGTCTCGCACCAGTATCGCTTTAGTTCGGCTCCCCTGCACACCGGGCATGTTTCTTCCGATCTCTTTGTG
This sequence comes from Geobacter sp., assembly GCA_003151775.1. GTDB lineage: Bacteria > Desulfobacterota > Desulfuromonadia > Geobacterales > Pseudopelobacteraceae > Oryzomonas. The sequence goes on from PLYK01000084.1 coordinate 38,095, forward strand.
CCACAGCCGCAGCTCTCGATGCTCTTGGCCATTCCTGATGACCCTCCGTCCGCGTCACTTCCCGCAGCATTTCTTGTACTTGAGGCCGCTGCCGCAGGTGCAGGGGTCGTTGCGGCCGATCTTGGTGACGGTAAGCGGTTTCGGCTTCACCATGGTTCCCTCGGTAAAGTACCACTTCCCGCTCTTGCGTTTGAATTGGCCGCACTCATGGTGTTCACGGCCAACGCCCTTGTCTTTGAAGCGGGCGACGAATTCCACCTCGCCGGCGCTGTCCTCCTGGCCGCCCTTGTCGGTGGCGATGATTTCGAGTCCCAGCCATTCGGAGTTCTTCGCCCATTCCTTTGTTCCGGCATGGTCATAGCCCTGGCGATAGTCGGGGTGGGTGGTCTCGAAGATGAAATCCATCTGCACGCCGGCATAGGCCGAATAGCGCGCTCTCATGAGTTGTTCCACCGTTTCGGCAGGCCGCGCCCCGGTGATGACCGGTTCGCAACAATCGGAATAGGCAGCGCCGCTTCCGCAAGGACAGCTGTTCATGTGTGGTTCTCCTCGATAATTGCAGTTGGCAGGAAAAAACAAACGGGTGAGGGCTGCCTTGTTTCACGCGCAGCCCGCACCCGTTTCCGGTCAGCAGGTATTGGACCGTTGCGGCGTTGCGGCCTACTTTGTCACGCCGAGCAGCTCAACCTCAAATATCAGCGTAGCGTTGGGGGGAATGGGGCCGGTGCCCCGTTCGCCGTAGGCGATTGCCGCCGGACAGACCAGTCTGGCCTTGCCGCCGGGTTTCATCATCTGTACCCCCTCGGTCCAGCAGGGAATCACACTGTTCAAAGCAAACTCGGCCGGCTCGCCGCGCTTGTAGGAACTGTCGAACTCCGTCCCATCGACCAGCGTACCGCGGTAGTGTACCTTAACCTTGTCGCCGGCAGCCGGGGCGGCTCCATTACCCTCTTTCAGATGCAGGAAGACCATGCCCGACTTGGTCGTGATCGCCCCCTTCTCCTTGGCTGCCTTGGCGATGAATTCCTTTGCCACGGAGGCCAGTTTTTCACCTTGAGCGTTACGGCGGGAGGTGGCCAGTTCCTGGACTTTCTTTTGATAGGCCCCCACATCAACGAGGGGCTTTGTCCCTGCAATGCCGTCCGTCAACCCCTGCTTCACCAGGTCGAATTCTGCCGGGGTGAGGCTGAAGACGGAAAGTTGGCGGGCCATGACTAGGCCAACGGCATACAGGGTCTTCTGCTCTTCGGTTTGTGGCGCCTCCGAAGCAAAAGCCGGGATGGCGACCAGGGTGATAAGTATGGCCAAGAGTAGTCTGCGCATGGTTTTTCCCTTTCGATGTTCAAAAATTTGGATGAGTTTTATACTACCAGAATTTGCGAATGAGGCAACAAAAGATGAGCAGAGGGGACTGTTTTGCGCTATGATCATATTTTACGGTACCTCTGCCCGGAGTTTCGGAGTATGGCGCCATGACGGGGAAAAATCTGAGGATAGCGTGTCTTCTTGTCCTTATTGCTGTCGAAGTTGCCGGGAGGGATGCCTACCCGTTCTGTTTCGAGGAGGCGGGGAAGATGTATGGCATCAATCCATTGATTTTGAGGTCAATCGCCAGGGTCGAGTCGAACTTTGTTCCTGAAACAATCAACAAAAACAGCAATGGAACCTTTGACATCGGATTGATGCAGATCAATACCGTCTGGAAACCGGTACTTGGCGAACAGCGGTGGAAGTATCTCGGAGACGCCTGCTACAATACGAAAACCGGCGCCTGGATACTGGCTACCTGCATAAACAAATACGGCTATAACTGGAAGGCCATCGGCTGCTACAACAGCCAAACGCCGAAAAAAAGCGAGGCGTATTCCAGGAAGGTGTTCAGCCACTTAAAGAAGCTGGAGCATCATAAAGAGCCCCAGCCGGTGGACAGTGAATTGAAATCGGTCATGCTGGACCAGGTAAAATACCTGGTTGAATCCGCACAGCAGGGCAAGGGAAAAGAAAAGGTCGTCAAGTTCGTTCCCTATGTGCGCGTCACTCGCCAGACCTTGCGCAATCCACCTTCTCCTCCTTACGGAGAACCCGTTTTGCCGCCGGAGGATTCCGGGAACGATCTGCCAGGCCAAGCCCTCCCTTCTTCCTCATCCCATTAGTACCATGTAACGGCTACAATTTCGGAAAAGATTCCACCACCTAGCGGGGAATCAACCACCCCCTGCCCCCTCCTTATCAAGGAGGGGGAAGATCTGGACGATTTTCTCCCCTCCTAGTTTAGGAGGGGCCGGGGGTGGTAGCGATCCTCAGTTCACAGACCAGCCTTTGTTGGTAGCCTTGAGGGTACCACTTTTGGAAACGCTGTCACCTAATCCAGTTCCAGCGATTCCTCTTCAAGTGCTGCCAACTGCTCTCTAAGTTGCAAGATGTGCTCGCCCCAGTATCGCACAGTATTAAACCAGGGGAAGGTGTGAGGGAACATGGGGTCCCCCCAGCGTCTTGCAAGCCATGCACTGTAGTGCAGCATACGCAGGGTACGCAAAGCCGCGATTAGGCGCAACTCACAGGGGTTGAAATCGTAGAACTCACGATACCCCTTGATCAGCGTCTCCAACTGGGCTATCTGTCGTGGCCGCTCCCCCGAGAGCATCATCCAAAGGTCCTGGACAGCTGGTGCGTTGCGGGCGTCATCAAAATCCACGAAATGCGGCGCATCGTCGCGCCAAAGTATATTGCCGGCGTGGCAATCGCCATGAGCCCGGATGTAACTGACCGGGCCAACCTCCGCAAATTTCACCTCGATTGACCGCAACAGCTGCTCAGTTATCGCTGTGTAGCTTGCACGGTACTCATCGGGAATGAATCGCTCTGCTATGAGAGCCACGCTCTCATAGCCAAAGCTCTTGATGTCGAGTTCCGGTCGATGCACAAAGGGGCGTATGGCCCCGATGCAGTGCATGCGGCCCAACATGCGGCCGAGGATCAGCAGATTGTCAAGGTTGTCGAACTCGGGTGCGTGCCCACCTTGCCGTCGATAAATTGAAAAGCGAAACGCCTTGTAATGGAATATGCTCTCGCCGTAACTATTTCTGATTGGTGGCACCACTGGCAGTTCGTGCTCAGTCAGTTCAAAGCAGAGACTGTGCTCCTCGGCAATCTGCTTGTCACTCCATCGCCCCGGACGATAAAACTTGGTTATGAGTGGCAGCCCCTCTTCTATCCCAACCTGGTAGACCCGGTTCTCATAACTATTGAGCGCAAAAAGACGGCAATCACAGTGAAATCCCTGGCTTTCCACTGCGTCCATGATGAAACTAGGGGTAAGAGTCTGAAAAGGGTGCGAGCTCTCGTTCATAGTTGTTTTTCTCCCGAATCTGGAACTACCGCATCATACCATTATTAGATGCCGGAACAAAGGAGATGCGCAAAAGTGCGATTGACATTCCAGAAGAAGAGCAAGCTGAGGGGTTAGTTCTCCTTAAATTGCGGATAACGGCCGGATAGAGGGGGCTATGCGGCCCGCTGAGACTACCCGCAGCGGAGCAGTTTATTCCCGTCCCGGAACAGGACCTGCATCTTGTTCGGGGGGGTGACGAGCTTTACGATGCCGAGGCCGAAAACAGGGTGAGCCACCAGGTTATTCACACGGTACTTGCCGCTCATGTCGTAAGGAAGCGCCTTTTCCGGCTCCATGGCCGGGCTGAGGGATTCCCATTCTTCCCGCTCGGCGGCTCCCGGATCTTTCCTCCCTTTACGGGGAGCCGCGGCTTTTGCGCGGACGCCGCCGGATGCCGGCCCCGTGACGGTCTTCTCCATGTGATAATTATGAATCCCGCGGCAGGTGTTGCAATCGACCCTGATGACCTTTTCGCCCACCATGGCGACAATCGTATGATTCATTAGTGCCCGGCAGCGCGTGCAGCGCGCCTCGATGCAGTCCCCTGCCGCTAGTTTTCTGGTTGCCATACAGCTCTCCCGTATTCTCGTTGTTGAAAGTTTTCCACCCATCGCAATAAAAAAACTCCGGACTGCTCCGGAGCATTATGTGGCGACGCACTTGACATTTATCTCCACCGTGTTGGTGTCGTCCACGGATGCTTTCAAGCCTAGCAGTTTTTCATGGGCACTGTCAAACAAAACAGGCGGCCAGGAGTGTAGAACATGGTTCGATAAATCCGTTTGAATAATTGACTTTAAAGGGGGAAAGTGCGATAAAAACAAGTTATTTACAGGAAGTATCCAGCCCTGATAACGTCCCGCCATGGGCACCGAAGGAGAAATGAATCGTGGCAATAGTCACCGATGAAGTCATTTAGTAACTGTTCAGCACAAAATGGGAGCGTAGGCTTCCAGCCTGCGTTTCAAGTGTGTTCGCTTGAATTTGTGTTCAGTCCACTCTTATCAGGCTGATGAAACATCGCCTGAAGACAGGCAGGATGCCTATCCTCCGATATTGATGCTAATTCGCTTTTGCATTCAAGATGGCACATATTTCAGGCCAGACCTTTGAGGTTTTCAAAACCTCAAAGGTCTTCAAAATGTCAACTTGAATGCAACTTGGAATAAATAGATACAAAAAGTGAAATGAAGACGGTTATGAATGCTAAGGGCGGCCTTTCGGCCGCCTTTATTCGCGGCCGCGATGTTGGGGTGCGGGCAACTCTCCGCCAAGGCCGCGCATAAATACGCACCCCTCGGTTGCGGCCCCTGCTAATTTGTGATACTACTTCCTATACGCCCCGGTTCACCGAGATAGGCGGGATGTACCGATATCCGGAAGCGAGGGGTCGTATAAACATGGAACTGCTGGATGGCAAGAAGTGCGCTGAGAGCCTGGTGGCCGATATCTCCGGGAAGGTTGCCGGTTACATGGGCTTAGGCCTGCGCAAGCCGCATATGACCATCATCCTGGTCGGCAAGCACGCCCCCAGCGAATCGTACGTCAAATCCAAGGTAGCCTCCTGCGGAAGGGCCGGTTTCGAAAGCAACCTGATCCGCCTGCCGGAAACCATCACGGAGACAGAGCTGCTGGGGAAGATCAGCGACATCAACAACGACCCGGGCACCGACGGCCTGATCGTCCAACTGCCGCTGCCTTCCCGCATCGACCAGCAGGAGGTCATCAATGCCATCACCCCGGAGAAGGATATCGACGGCTTTCATCCCGCCAATTTCGGCCGCATGGCTCTCGGCCAAAAGGCCTTTCGTCCGGCAACCGCCTACGGCATCTGCAAGCTTCTGCAATTCTACGATATACCGGTCAAAGGCAAGCACTGCGTCGTTATCGGCCGCTCGAACATTGTCGGCAAGCCGATCTCCATCATGCTGTCCAATGATTTCGACATCGGCAACGCCACGGTCACCCTGACCCATATCGAGACGCCGCGACCGCTCCTTTTGGACGAGACGCGCCGGGCCGACATTGTGATCGTGGCGGTGGGCATCCCCGGCTTTGTCAGTGAGGACATGGTCAAGGAGGGGGTGGTGCTGATCGATGTGGGCATCAACCGTTTGGAGGACGGCAGGATCGTGGGGGATGTGGATTTCGCGAATGTCGCCCACAAGTGCTCCTGGATCACCCCGGTGCCGGGCGGCGTCGGCCGCATGACCGTGGCGGCCCTGATGATCAACACCCTGATGGCCTACGAAAACAATTTCAACCTGCTCCTTCCATAAGGCTGCGGGCAGAAACATCGGGTACAACGCCATGGCATGGTTGAAAGGCACAACGGCTCGGGTGATACGATGCATACCGGCGATGCTGCTCGCGGCGCTTATGCTCTTTCCCTGCCGGGCCGGCGCCCACAGCGGGGAAGCCTCTCAAAAACACCGGGACGGTGACCCATTCCCGCAGGAAGAGGGGGCGGCGGTCGGGGTCGATGAGCGCCTGGGCGCAAAGATCCCCCTTGATACAACCTTTCGCGACGAAACCGGGAAAACGGTCCGCCTGGGCGACCTGATTACCGGGCCGACCATCATTCTCCCCGTGTACTACAGTTGCACCAATATCTGCAATTATCTGCAAGGCGGCCTGGCGCGGGTGCTGCCGGCCATAAAATACCGGCCGGCTGCCGACTACCGGGTCATCTCCCTCAGCTTCGACGAGACCGAAACCCCCCAGCTCGCCGCCCGCTACAAGCGCATGTACCTGACCTCGATGAATGTTCCCTTTCCCGAGGACGGGTGGCGCTTTCTGACCGGCGATGCCCAGAACATCCAACGTCTGACCGCTGCCGCCGGTTATCGTTTTCAGCGCCGGGGGCGGGACTTCATCCACCCGGTGACGAGCCTGGTGGTCGCCAGGGACGGAACCATTGTCCGTTACCTGTACGGCACGACCTTTCTGGCCAAGGACGTGACCCTGGCCCTGTTGGAGGCGCGCGAGGGCAGGGCGGGCGCCTCCATCCGCAAGGTGATGGAGTTCTGCTTCAGTTTCGATCCCGCCGGCAAGACCTATGTCTTCAACCTGATGCGGGTAAGCGCCACGGTGATCATCCTCTGCGCCGGGGGACTTCTGGCCTTTTTATTGCTAGGCGGGAATAAGCGAAAAAAATCCGGCGCCCCGGGCAACAGGGATGGGCGGGATTGACAGGATACAGTTCCGGGAGGTTTGATGACCACCGTTCAGCCAACACCCACAAGTTTCTGGAACGATACCGGCAAGACCGGCATCACATCCTGGATATTCTCCACCGACCATAAGCGGATCGGGCTGCTCTATTTCTATTCGACGTTCGGTTTCTTTCTGGTCGGGGTGCTGCTGGGGCTCTTGCTGCGTTTCGAACTGATGACGCCGGGGCACACCATTATGGGGCCTGCAACCTACAATGCCACGTTCACCGTGCACGGGGTAGTGATGATCTTCCTCTTCATCATCCCCGGCATGCCGGGCGCTTTCGGCAACCTGGTCATGCCGATCCAGATCGGCGCACGGGATGTGGCCTTCCCGCGCCTGAACCTGTTTTCCTGGTGGCTCTACGCCATCGGCGCGGTGATCGTGCTTACCTCGCTCTTCACCGGCGGCGGACCGCCCGACACCGGCTGGACCTTCTACGTCCCCTTCAGCGCCCGCACCGGCACCAACGTATCCCTGGCCGTCTTTGGAGTTTTCATCATAGGTTTCTCGTCGATCCTGACCGGCATCAACTTCGTGACGACCATCCACCGCCTGCGGGCCGAGGGGATGACCTGGGGCAGGCTGCCGCTTTTCGTCTGGTCGATCTACGCCACCGCCTGGGTCCAGGTTCTGGCGACGCCGATCCTGGGCATCACCCTGGTGCTGATCATGGCCGAACGCATCCTGGGGGCCGGTCTGTTCGATCCCACCCGCGGCGGCGACCCGGTCATGTACCAGCACCTGTTCTGGATATACTCCCATCCGGCGGTCTACATCATGATCCTGCCCGCCATGGGGGTGATCTCGGACGTCATCCCGGTCTTTGCCCGCAAGCCGGTCTTCGGTTACAAGATGATCGCCTTTTCCAGCCTGGCCATCGCCGCGGCCGGTTCACTGGTCTGGGGGCATCACATGTTTACCAGCGGCATGAGCGATACGGCCATACTGGTATTCTCCTTCCTGACCTTTGTGGTCGCCATCCCGTCCGCCATCAAGGTCTTCAACTGGGTCGCCACCTTGTACAAGGGGTCCATCTCCCTGGAAGCGCCCATGCTCTTCGCGCTCAGCTTTATCCTCCTTTTTTCCATCGGCGGGCTGACCGGGCTGATCCAGGGCGCGGCTGCCACCGACATCCATGTTCATGACACCCACTTCGTGGTGGGACATTTCCACTACGTGATGTTCGGCGGCGCCGGCTTTGCCTTCTTCTCCGCCATGCACTACTGGCTGCCCAAATTCTACGGCCGCAAGTACGCCGAAAAGCCTGCCATCATTGCCTGGGCGCTCATGTTCACGGGGTTCAATATCCTCTATTTCTCCATGATGGTGCTCGGACTCAAGGGGATGCCCCGGCGTTACTACACTTATCTCCCCGAATTCGCACCCCTCAACCTCGTATCGACCATCGGCAGTTGGATCCTGGCCGTGGGGCTGGTCATAATGCTGGTAAACCTGTTCCGCGGCTTGTTCAGGGGCGAACCGGTAGGGCAGAACCCCTGGGGGGGGGCGACCCTGGAGTGGAGCATTCCAACACCGCCCCCGACCGAAAACTTCGACCGGGAGCCGGTGGTCACCCATGGACCGTATGACTTTACCAAGGCGGGTGTTCCATGAACCATGCCGTCCACAAGGATTACGGGGGGGCCAAGCTCGGAATGTGGCTGTTCCTGTTCTCGGAGATGCTCCTGTTCGGCGGCCTGTTCCTGCTCTATGCAACCTACCTCTCCCGCTATCCCCGGGAGTTCACCGCCGCGGGTCGAGACATGCACGTGGGTTTCGGAACGCTCAACACGGTGATTCTCATNNTCTTTCTGCTGGGTGGAACGATCCTCTGCGCGGCAACTTTTCTCTTCAACAAGTACCTGGAATGGAGTGCTGAAATCGGCAACGGCATCTATCCCGATTCGCCCCGTCTGGCCAACGGTCCGCCGGGGGAGTCGGTGTTCTACAGCCTCTATTACATAACCGTCGGCCTCCACGGCCTGCATGTCCTGGCCGGGGGAACGCTTTTGGCGGTTGTGGCGGTGCGGGTCAAACGGGGGACCGTCCATGCCGGCGATTTCGTGCTGCTGGAGAACGGCGCCCTGTACTGGCATCTGGTGGACCTGATCTGGATATTTATCTTTCCTTTGTATTACCTGATACTCTAGGAGGCCGGCATGACGCACGAAAACACGGCCCATCACATCGTAAGCTACAAAAAGCTCGTCATGGTCTGGCTGGCCCTCTTGACCCTGACCGGCCTGACCGTGTGGGTGGCCCAACACAACGTGGGGATCGGCCATGTCTGGGGCTCGCTTGCCATCGCCTGCATCAAGTCCGGCTTGGTGGTCGCCTTTTTCATGCACATGAAATACGAGGGGCGCCTGTTGCGGTGGCTATTGTTCCTGGCCCTGGCAACCCTGGCCATTTTCATCGGGTTTACCTTCTTCGATGTGCTCTACCGCTGAGGAGACGCCGTGGACGCTACCCATCTCATAACCACAACCGAGGCAATCGACCCGGTCTTCATGTTCATCTTCGGGGTCTCTCTGGTCCTTTTGCTCGGCATCGCCACGACCATGGTGGTCTTTGTGATCCGCTACCGCCGTTCCCGTTCCCCCGAGCCCACCTCCAACGTCGAGTCGAATGTGTGGCTGGAAATCGTCTGGACCGCACTTCCCTGCGTATTGGTGATGGCCATGTTCTTCTATGGCTGGTCCGGCTACCTGGCGTTGCGCAACGTGCCCAAGGGGGCCATGGAGGTGACCGTCACGGCCCGCCAGTGGTCGTGGAGCTTCACCTACCCCAACGGGAAGACCAGCAACAAGCTGTATGTAGCGGTGAACAAGCCGGTCAAGGTTGAGCTCGTTTCCCGCGACGTGATCCATGGTTTCTACCTCCCCGCCTTCCGGGTCAAACGGGACGTGGTGCCAGGGATGAAGAACTATGCCTGGTTCGTGGCCACCAAGCCCGGTTCCTACGACCTGTTCTGTTCCCAGTACTGCGGCACCGGCCATTCGGCCATGATTACCACCGTGGAGGCGCTGCCCGAGGCGGAGTTTGCGGCCTGGCTGGGACAGCGGGCCGCCAACGGGGAACACCCCGGCCATGGGGCCGCACCCGCCAAGCGCGACGGCAGGAAGCTGGCCCAGGAAAAGGGTTGTCTCGGCTGTCACTCCCTGGACGGCAGCCGCGGCGCCGGCCCCACCTTCAAGGGGTTGTTCGGTACTCAGGTTACGGTGCTGAAGGGGAAGACAAGGACCACCGTCACGGCCGACGTGGGGTATCTGCGGGAGTGCATCCGCAAGCCCAATACCCAGGTGTTGGAGGGGTTCCAGCCGATCATGCCCACCTATCCCGAACTGTCCGACGATGATGTGACGGCTCTGGTGGAATTCATCGAGGGGGTCAAGTGATCGCTAGCCTCCTTAAGCTGTTCCGGCCGCGCCTGGCGCTCTTGAACGGCGTTGCCGCACTTGGGGGGTATCTCCTCCACCCGGCCGCAGTGCATGTCATCTCCCTGGTGGCCCTTTTTTTTGGAGTGGCGCTCCTGGCTGCGGGAGGCTCTGCCATCAACCAGGTGCTGGAGCGGGACCTGGACCGCCTGATGGTGCGCACCAGCCGGCGTCCCCTCCCCCGCGGGGACCTTACGCCGTTTTCCGGGACGGTCCTCGGCTCGTTTGCCATTATGGGCGGCCTGATGCTGTTGGCCGCCTTTGGCGGGCTGCTGCCCCCACTGCTTGGCGCAGCGGCCCTTTGTTGGTATCTGGCGGTCTATACCCCCCTCAAGCGCCGCACCTCCCTTGCCCTGGCTCTGGGCGCGGTGTGCGGCGCAGTGCCGCCGCTTATCGGCTGGTGCCTGGCCGGGGGGAGCCCCGCGGATTATCGGGCCATGCTTCTGGCCGGGCTTCTGTTCCTGTGGCAGATCCCCCATTTCTGGCTCTTCCAACGCCGCCATGCCGCCGATTACCGCTCCGCCGGCATCCCGCTCTTTTGTTCCTCGGTCAGGGAGGCCGGCCTGTTTTGGCTCTGGATGCTCGCTTTGATTGCCGCGGCCATGCTTTTGCCCGCCTTCGGCATCATCGGGCGGCACGCCGCCTTCTGGTACGCCGTCTTTCCGATGCCGCTGGCCGTCATCTCCCTGGCCCGTTCCGAAAGGTTCCTCTTCTCGTATCTCAATCTCTTCCCGCTTCTGGTGACCGTGACGCTCTCCCTCGGTCATTACTGAGCTTATAGGATGAATCGGTGGCCAGGGAACCGTACGTGCGCCGGTTGTTTGCTTTTTCCCGCCGGCATGGTACTATCAGTCACTATTCTTTACGGGAACGGTTTTTTTTGCTGATTTTCCAGGTATCGAGGCGGGTGGGTCATGACGATATTCAGGGTAGTTGTTGTCGCTGCGGGTATCTTTGGGGCCGTCTCAGTGGCGGATATCCCCTCTAGGGCGGCGCAGGCGGCGGAGGGGGCCATTGCGGCCGGCGATACCGCGACCCCGGCGCAGGCGGATCAGATCTCGCCGGCTCCCCGAAAGACGGTGGGCGCGGTTGTACCCAAGAAGAGAAAAAAGAAAAAGGCGCGGGCCAGGGGTAAGGTGTTGCGCAAGGCTTCTCCGGAGGCAAGCGAGACCGCACCAGGCAAAAGGCTCTCCAGCGTGGAGGTCATGGCACTCCTCCGGACAAGCAGGGATCTGTCGGGCAAAAACCTTAGCGGCGTCAACCTGGTGGGCGTTAATCTCAGCAAGTGCAACCTGAAAGGCGTTGATCTGAGCAATGCCGATCTGGAGCGGGCAGACCTGGGGGAATCGGACCTGGAACGGGCCAACCTTGCCGGCGCGAATCTGAAGATGGCAAGTCTTAAGTTAAGCGGCATGATCGGTGCGAACCTGGAAAATGCCATCCTGGACGGCGCCATCTGGCAGGACGGCAGGATCTGTGCGAAGGGTTCGCTCGGCATGTGCCGGGAGGCCGTTTCCCCCTATTCTGTCAAGTAATCCCGTCCCAATTCAAGATGCTCTCTTCATCGGCGACCCTGCCGTGCAGCGACAGGGGAGCCGGAACGAGAAAAGGCGGCCTTTGGCCGCCTTTTCCCGTACCGTACGTCTTATACCAATTCCAAATCAAGGCGNNTCCTTGATTTGAAATCGGTATTACTCCCTCGGATGGTTACGCCGCCAGATGAAGGTCGTCATCTTCCGTATACATTGAGAATGCCTTGACAAAGGACTTTTCCTTGCCGTTTTTGATGGTCTCCGTCAACATGCTAGCCGTCGTCCGAGTCGTCCCGCAGAACAGGCAGGTCACCACATTCTCGGCCGACCCATCCGCAGCCGAATCGATCCCGAAATAGTATTCATTGGTGTTGCATACCGGGCACGTCATTGTTCTTCTCCTTTTGGTCCATATCGTAAGTTTAGTAATACTATAAGCGTTATATTTTGGAAATGCAAGGGCTAATGCCAAAATTGTTCTAATAAAACAAAATGTTACACGACTGTAGTATTACTGATTAGATAACTTTTTTATTTTTGACCGGCATTCATATTTAGTGTTACTTTAACATGCTGAAATGATAGTACAAAAATAAACCAAACGATATTTTGTAATCCGGTGGCAAGCAAGTGCACCCAGGCAGGTCCGGCATCATGGATTAGAGGGAAACTTCATAGAATGGGTGTAACTTGGCAAGGTTGTGTAGAAAACACTGCATTAGGAAGGACGCAGGCCGGACACGGAAAAGGCGGCCTTTGGCCGCCTTGGGGAGTGATAGGGGGGCGTGGACGGTGTTCAGTCCGCCAGGTTGACGACGGTCCTGCCCCGGAGCCCGCCGTGCAGCATGGTCTGGATCTTCTGTTCCAGCTCATCAAGACGGCACTCGACAGCCAAGTCGGCGAGGGAGTCCAATTTCCAGTCGCCGGCCAGCCGGTTCCAGACGGTAATGCGCGGTCCCATGGGGCATTCCACCGAGTCGATCCCCAAAAGGCTCACCCCCCTCATGATAAAGGGGAAGACATTGACCGGAAGTTCCGTGGAACCGACCAGGCCGCAGCAGGTGACGTTCCCTCCGTAGCGGGTTGCTTTGAGGATCGCCGCCAGGGTGGTTCCCCCCACCACATCCACGGCGCCGGCCCACCGTTCCTTCATGAGCGGGCGCTCGCTCCCCTTCAGCAACTCTTCGCGGCCGACGACCTCTGCGGCCCCGAGAGCGAGGAGGAACTCATGTTCGCGTGCCTTGCCGCTGGCTGCCACAACCCGGTAGCCTGCTTTTGCCAGCAGGCTAACGGCAATGCTCCCCACGCCGCCGGTGGCTCCGCTGACGACGATGTCGCCGCTCCCCGGCCTCACCCCCGCCTCCATGAGCCGAAGCACCGAAAGTGCGGCGGTGAACCCGGCCGTGCCGAGTATCATGCTTTCCCGCAGGCTCAAGCCTGGCGGCAGTTTCAGCACCCATGCCGCGGGCACGCGGATGTACCGGCCGAAACCGCCGGGGGTGTTCATGCCCAGGTCATAGCCGGTGACAATCACCCGATCTCCGGGGACAAGGGTGCCCGTCGAAGAGGCTGCGACCTCGCCGGCCGCATCGATACCGGGGGTATGGGGGAAGTTGCGGCTTACGCCGGGATGACCGGTGGCGGAAAGGGCATCCTTGTAGTTGAGCGACGAATAGTGGACCCTGATCACGACCTCACCCGGCGGAAGGTCGCTGATCCTCCGTTCCCCTATCCGGCGCGTAAAGGTCCCCTTTTGCGGCTCTTCAACGATCATGGCCTTGAAAACGGTATCTTCCATGGGCTCGCTCCTCTGGTAACGTTTGGGATGGGTTTTTTCCCCCTTAGAGAAACATATCTCAAAGTATACGTTTGACAAGCTCCGTGCAGACTTTTGCCCGCACGGGACACTGGCGAGCGTTTCGCTTGAAACAGGGTCGTAACTCTGCCATAAAAATCCCTAATTTCTATCTGTCCTGTGGCTCAGCTGGAAAGAGAACATCCCTCCTAAGGAAGTGGTCGGACGTTCGAATCGTCTCGGGGACGCCATATACCATTGAATCCGATAACTGATTTCGCGGTTATCGGTTTCTTTTTTTCTGCAGAATACCTTATTGCCCCAGCCAGGGGAAAATACCCGCCCCGAATCCGTGCGGTGCCATCCTTCAGGACAATCTCTTTGACCAACATTTGCAAATATTGCTTGCTGAACGGTTTCGACGTGTCCAGCAATTCTGATCGCAATGTTTTACAGAAAATTTCCACGGTATCCCTGTCTATTGCTTCGACTGCCGCCTGGGGCGAATCCTGATAGCTGGAGATTTTTATCGACACTTCTGTCTCTTGCCGTTTCAGGTTCTCCAGTTCTTCCCTGAAGAACTGGTCAATCTCGATCCCTGTTGAAATGGCTCGATAGGAATTCTTCAGCTTCAACTGGAGTGCCTCCTGCCTCCGCTTCAGTGTCTTCAGGTCTGTCCCCCCATCCTCCCGGAACGTGCGCCTGAGCTCCAACATCATCGCTTCGACCCGTTCCGGCGTGAATATAATGTTGGCCAGGGCTTCCATAACGCGCTTATCAAATTTATCCATCCTAACCGGCCTGGATGAGCACAGTCTGACATTTTTTCTGGTTTTGGTAGAACAGCGGTAATAATAGTACGTCCCACCTTCGCCCTTGCCCGTTGCCATGGTCATGTTGGAACCGCATATACCGCACTTGAGGATGCCGGTCAGCAGTCGAGGCGACGTCAACCGTCTAGGGTGAGACACGGCAGGGCTGCGGCTGTGGAGTTTTTCCTGCACCAGCAGAAAAATCTCCTCAGACATGATGGCCTCAACCGGCACTTTGATCCATTCCGATTCCGGCTTGAGTTCCCCGGTCTTCCAGTTGTGGCGGTTGAAGATGCGCTCACCCATGTAAATAGTGCCAGTGAGGATATCGTGGATCATCGAGTTACACCAATGTTTGCCACGGTTCTGAATTCCCCGTTCGTTCAGGGTGGCTGCGATACCCTTCACGCCATTAGAGCTTTCAAAATACTGGGTGAATATTGTCCGAACAACCTCAGCCTCTTCCTGATCAATTTCCAAAACCTTCTTGACATCCTTACGCCCTGGTAGCTGGACGTTTTTTACACTAAACCCGTAAGGCGGCTTGGAACCGTTATGATACCCCTGACGGGCATTTTCCAACATGCTCCTCAAGGTGTGCTTGGCAGTTTCCTTGCTTTGATAGCCATCAAACAGGGCATTGATGTTGCGGATCAATTCGCCGTTGGCATCGTCGTCAGTGATTTGGGTGATGGAGATCAGCCTTACATTATTTTTGCGAAGGTTTTTATCGTGCAACCCAAGTTCCAAATGATCCCGAAAAAACCGGGAGAGGCTATGGACAATTATAACATCAAAGGCAGGCGGTTTGGCGTAGGCCTGCGCCATCATGCGTTGAAAATCAGGCCGCCGATCGTCGGTGGCGCTCAACCCCTCATCTTTGAATTCAGCAACTATTTTAAATCCTTCTTTATTACACCAGCCCCTCATCTGCCTGAACTGATCAGGAACGGACAGTTGTTTTTCCGCCTGTCGAGTTGTACTTACCCTGGCGTAAAGTGCCGCTCTGATCACGTTTTTTCCTCCGTCAACCTATTGATATTTAACAAATTCTGGATAACACCACTGAAATGCTTCTCAATTAAGCTAATCTCGCCATGTAGCACAACATTATCGAGACCATCAAAACCCTCGACGCAAATATCCAGATCCTGGCTATTTGGCAAGGGCAAACTGGTGGTTGCTTTGCGGCGGGTCCGTGTCATGCGTCGACCGATCCGCCGCAAACTGCATACGCATTATAAGCAAGAGTATGTGGTTGGACAACGAATTTCAAAAAAATTACCCCTTGATATATATATCAGTCCCCTGTCCATATTTTCATTCAAGGGGGGGGCTATAAACGCAAAAAGCCCCATTGGTCCGCGGTGTTGCAGCGGCCAATGGGGCTTCGATCAAGCTTTATTTGTTGGAATAAAAGCCAAGGGACCTATGGTCACCATGGCCCAATTCACGGTTGACTTCAGCTTTTGTAGCGCCTTCCGCGAGACGTACCTGCGCGTATGCATGCCTTTGGGCATGCATATTGGCTTTCGCTACGCGAGTTCCACCCATTTTATTCCATGCCTTGCTCTCCGCACGCATTGCGGCCTTGAGTGACAGCTCGGGTGGTATTGCACGCCCATTGGCGTTGGCAAGTATTTTTGCAGTCGCCGCAACACGTTCCAGCGCATTCAGTTGCTTTTGATTCCGAATTGGGATCTCGCGGGGCCTGCCGCCTTTTGCCCCTTCGACCTCAAGGCACTTCCTGCCATCCTTGACTACTACTTCATTCGACAGCATGGCTTCCTTCTGCCGAAGGCCAAAGGCGTCACGCATTTCAGCGTTGGCGGCCATCATCATGGCGATCCTGTCGCCGGTCGCAGCTTTGGCGTCCAACATCGACCTCATGTCTGCGATCTTATCGATATTTACATCCAAAGGGTTCTGGCGGGGCACCCCGCCAAAACCATACGCGGCATTGTCTTTTGCGACAATGCCGCCTTTCCCCAGGGCCTGGCACAGATCACGCACATATGCCATATAGTTTGACCCGACCCGCGCAGAAATATTCTGCTCGTGCAGGCTTTTGGCATATTCTTGGATATGACCAGGTTTCAGATTTTCTATTCGCTGCAACCCGAACTGCTTCTGCGTGAAGTCGCAAAACCTTTTAATCGTTTGCAATTTTGCTTCGCGCGTACCTTTTCCAACCTTCCAGTTTTTTCCAACCCGTTCCAACGCCTGACAAGACAATGGCTTCATAAATCTCACCTCCCCTTGAAATTGGCCGTCGAGGCGGCCTAAGCCTAGTTAAGTGCAGGCGACCAGACAGCTGGCGCTGTCCCCTGAACTAATCCGAGACACGAGGTACACGGGTAGCGAAGGTTCATCCCTGTTATACGCACTTTGCCGGTGGCTGCGTGCGTATCTGCCTGTCGGCAGGGAAGATGCGGTCATTCGGCAACTTTTAGGTTGCAGCTCGATAGGGCGGGAAATTTTTGATCATCGGCTGATCAGTTTGAAAATGGGTGGTAAATGCTGATGATTGGTGGGTTTGCGGGCGGCGTCACTTTTCTTAAAAGTGACGCCTCAGCGATTTATAGGTAAGTTTTCTTGTGTAAAAATGGTACGACCATTGGTCGTCCCAGGGCCGTTGGCCCAAATAAAAAGGGAGAGTGCGGACGCACTACTCCCTCTGGAGTTTCAATTAATTACCGTCCGGCGACGGATTCAGATTCACGGGCCTCTAACCCGCGAACGACTCCATTGTGGCACACCCACAATGGATATTCCTTGAGGCAAATGGGCCGGCACACATAAGTGTCGGGATGTGTTTTGATCCTCAGAGGAATGAAAGGTTACTATCCTTGTACACTAAAATAAGGGCCTTGTCAACATCGATGTCGCAGTTAGGTCTTGTTTTTCAAGGTGTTACATGAAAGTGTGTAATGTCAACTATAACTCAATAAACACAAGCATTGTAGACGTAATGGACAGTAATCCGAAGCCCTCATAATGAGGTTGAACCACTTGAATATGCCTCTTTTTTTCATCACGGATATCTCAGAACAGATTTAATTGTGGTTATTCTGCATTCATAAATTGATCAAAAAACCTTACTCTAAGCCATTAAAGAAAATAGTTGCCATATACAACCCGTACTGTATATAATGTGACCATGCGTAACATAAATAAGAAAGAGATAAACATTCTTCTGACTCCCCAACAGCACAGCCTGATAGCTAGGTTGAAAGAGACGGGCCTCAACATGTCGAGCCTGTCACGGCTGGCAATACGGAAATTTGGCGCAGCCGTCCTTGAAGAAAAGATAGACGACGGAACAAAATCAAAAAGAGTAGTCATTTATTTGGAAGCTGATGACATTATTAAACTTGAATCAATAGCGGCACGGGAAAGCATCTCGAAATCGGAAGCGTTGCGCAGACTCCTGGCAACGTATCTTTTTGTGAATGAAGACGCGTTGAATCGCCTTTTCTAAGAAAAGATAATTTGTCGCCCTGCTTTTTTTTCTTGACAATATACAGTATATACTGTATAAAAGAATCAACAATAAGAATTAACCACACCACAGCAGCATCAAGGAGAATACGATGGAAAATCACAGCAGGGATCACTTTTACTATTCACTGTTTGCCTGCGGCGCCGAATATTGCATGTCGTTCTCGTTTCATTTTTTGCCGACGATTCACCTTCACACCCTTGCAACCTGGATGGGGGTCACAACGTTTGCGATCTATTCGTTTGTTTCAGCGGTTCATTTCAAACATTCGGTGGCTCAGATACCCAAAAAGGAGGTGTGATTGACGGACGACGTTTTTAATGCAGCGATCACAGTTCCGAATCGATAGAGTAATTTTTTCCAATGGACTACGAATGCCGAGAAAGTTATTGCTGGTGACATGGGTATGCTTGGACAGGTCCAATCGTTTCTTGGAAATAGTGATGCCCATAAGACAAACCATGAATCACAACATCTGGTAATTCACCGCCGGCCAAAGTCTGTCGAATACGTGGAAGACCTGGAAGATGATGTTGAAGATATCATTGGTTATTACGGGAAAGATTTTCTGATAAAGCCCACAAAAAGAACAACCCCGTTCCTATCCTATGGGGACAGTTTCGGGGTCAGTCGGGACTCGATCCAGATAAGCTATTTAATCGTAAAAGTTATTTTGGAGCGGGAAACGGGATTCGAATCCAGCTGGATGAAAAAGTCGCTTCCAACAACAACCAACATAAGGCCAATAATATTAGCTACTTAACAACCAACTTCCCTGCGGTGTCCGTCCGACATTTTGCAAGGATTATGCATCGATTTCAACCTTACCTGCGAAAGTTTAGCGAAAGATGCTGTGTTATTTCAAACTTGAATCTCTTCCGGCTTGAGCCAGATTGTTTTCCCGTCACGCCAGACAACGATAGGATTACCGGCCTGTTTATGTCTCTTGAGGGCTTCCCTGACTCCTGTTGCCAGTGCGTCAGTTATCTTTTCCCGGTCGGCAAGAGTTTCTTCAATTTTATCCCTGAATTGCGCACCCACTGAATGCCTCCGTTATATTTTTCCATTCTACCTTATTACTTATGAATGCACCAGCCTGTTTTTCTTCCGATGCTAACAGAAGCGGTCTTGTTCCTTGTGAGTTGTCGTAGAAGTACCAAGAATCGGCAAGGGGCCTATAAAGACTGAAGAAATTCTTCAAACCCGCATGATAGCGCCTTTTGATGGTATCTTCCGGCACGTTATGCCCACCCATTCTTACCCGTTCAGCAACTCGGTCAACGGCAAATTCAGGAGCGGGAAGCCAGAGGAAAAAGAGATGAAATGCATAGCCGGTACGCTTCAATTCTTCGATCCAGTGGGCAAAGGTGCGGCTGGCAAGTGTTGTCTCGAAGGCAAAATTTTCACGTTCTTCCGCCAGTTGTTGCAACCTTTCCAGCATTATTCTTCCGGCGTGAAACGCCGCTCGTTCAGGATTAAAGGCTGAAAGGCCTTGAGCGATTACATCGGCGTTAACGAATTCTGTTACGCCGAGCGTTCCTTGAAGCAAAGCCGGAGCAGTTGTCGATTTACCCGCGCCGTTAGGGCCGGAAATTATGATAATGTGAGGTATTTTCAAGCCATTATCTCTTTTTGGGCAAACCGTAATTTTCCTTGTCACTGTGAATAACACCCTGTGTCCTAGCCAGAATCGTAAGAATTCATCACTTTTTGCTATTAGACATTCAGTATCTTCCGGTTAGGTTTT
>PLYK01000051.1 GCA_003151775.1 Geobacter sp.
GCGCCTTCCCCCACCCCCTAGCCCCCACCCGCAAGGGGCGGGAGGACTTTTTAGAACCTTTGAAAAAGTCCAAACTTCAGGTCCCCTCGCTGGAGCGTGGGAACGATGGAAATATTAACGGCGATATGTTTAAGAACTATCTAATATATCCATACAGAGATGGGAATCGAATATTGTTAATATGACTGCAACACCCGTGCATAGGGTTTGACAGCGATTACCATAGTAATATTTTAACTAAACTCATTTTTCAAAGAATAGCACAGCAATCAACCATGGCGCATAAACTGACTCGGAAAACCCGCCGTGCAGGTCACGCTTAGTCCAGTTGAAGGAGGAAAATGAATATGGAACCGATTCACTTTGCTTTACGAGACGAAGTTGTCAATATTAACTCTATGACCAAAGGTGGGCTGCCAAATCGGTACTCACATCAATTTCTGATTTGTAAAAAACAACCTAATATCAATACAACAACCCCTTTCCTTCTAGACGCAAAAAAAACTAAATCACCTCGATTCAAACTTTCAAAAATGGGAGAATGGTATCATGAGAAAGTTTCTGGAGAGATATTTCCATTGAAATATGTGGGGTTTATTGATCTACAAATTAAGATACATCCAACTATGCAAACTTTCACTGATCTATCTGAAAATAATTTTTTCAGCCTTTGGGAACCATCTGCCCCAATGAAATACTTTGAAGGTAAAGATACTGGCTATTTATTTGTTTTTAAAGTTTATGAAATAAAAAAGGAAATTAATGATTGTTTATTGTCCAACAGGTCGTGCTTACATTACTACTTTAGTTTGGATAATGACCAAATTATTGAAGTTTTAGATCCTGTTATTGAAGATGATGTCTTTGATAGTATGAAACAGGACTTAATAAAAACACTAAATATTAGTGGTTCTCTTATAAAAATATGTTAAAAGCAGAATTCCATAATATGAAGCCGGGACGCTCCAGCGTCATGTGCAACAGAAGCCAGAATACGTTCCCACGCTGGAGCGTGGGAACGATAGAAATTCCACCTCGGGATGCTCCACGATCATTGCAATAAACTCCCCTCTAGGAATTGCCACAAGAGATAAATATTAAATTACCTGCCTATAAAACAATTTATATTCAATAAATTCACCTTCATTTATGCATGAAATTTTAACAAATATATTGAAATTGATTCTTCAAACTGGTATGCTTTTCTGGAGAGGAATGTCATGAACGCTCTGGAATCCGTCAAAACCCATTTAAAGCCCGGCCAGGTATATCGCCGCTCCGACCTCGAAAAATGGTCGCGCAGCGTTGATCGTGATGTTGCTGGACTGGTGAACGAGGGCGTACTGGTGAAAGTCCGCCAGGGACTGTATCAATGCCCACAACGTTCCCGATTTGGCGTGTTGCCTGCCGGCGCCGACAAACTGCTTACCTCTTTCCTGAAAGACGATGATTATCTGGTGACATCTCCCAACGACTACAACGCCCTTGGCCTGGGTACAACGCAGCTCTACAACTATCAGGTCGTCTACAACCACAAACGGCATGGACGCTTCGATCTTGGCGGACAGGTGTTTGAGTTCCACAGAAAACCGCGCTTCCCTAAGAAAGCGACTTCCGAATTCCTCCTGGTGGATCTGGTGAACAATCTGGATCAGTTGGCGGAAGATCGTGACGCGGTTCTTGCCAGGGTGCGGGCCAAGGTAGCGGACTTGGATGCCAGGCGTCTGCGTGCCGCTGTCAAGTGCTTCGCCAAAGTGGCCACACGGAAGTTTTTCGAGGAGGTGCTTGCAAATGCAAGCTGAGAGCTATCTGCACGAGCTGAAGGACTTCCGGGACTTGATTCAGGTTGTCTCCAGTGAACGGCGTATCCTGCCGCAATTGATCGAGAAAGATTACTGGATCATGCATGTTCTGTATGGTCTGGCTGCACAGGGGTTTGTCTTTGAGTTGAAGGGTGGCACGTCTCTCTCGAAGGGATACCGGATTATCGAACGTTTCTCTGAAGACATTGATATCCGCATCGAACCGCCGGCCGAATTGCAGGTCATGGCCGGCAAGAATCATCAAAAACCAGCTCAAGTTGATTCCCGTCGTCGCTTCTTTGACTGGCTGGCCGAAAACATTCGCATACCGGGAATCGAGAGTGTCAATCGAGATCACGAATTTGACGATAACCAGTTTCGCGGCGCCGGAATCCGTCTGATATATCCGACAGCATTGCGGGCGATTGACGGATTGAAGCCGGGCATACTGCTGGAAGTGGGGTTCGATGACACCACGCCCAACGAGGCGGTTAACATCTCGTCATGGTCGCTGGACAAAGCGGTGGCAAGCGGGGTGAAATTTATTGATAACAGAGCATTGAATGTAAAATGCTATCATCCCGCATATACGTTGGTCGAGAAGCTGCAAGCGGTATCGACCAAGTTCCGTCAGCAGCAGGAATCGGGAGGTTTCCCGGTAAACTTCCTGCGGCATTACTACGACATCTATTGTCTGCTGGCTGATCCTCGAGTGCAGCAATTTATCGGCACGGAGACGTATGGGAAGCGTAAGGAGCAGCGCTTTCGCAAAGAGGATGTCAGGATAATCTCTGAAAATCAGGCGTTCCTGCTCCAGGATCAGGCGGTTTTCCAGCTCTACAAATCGGAGTATGCAAAAACTGAAGGGTTGTACTATGCGGGTATTATTCCGTTCGAGATGATCCTGAAGCGAATACAGGAAAACCTCGATCGGCTGTGAGGGAAAATTAATCGATCAACCGTCCCCCGCCGTCGCTCGTCTCGAATCAGGGCGAGGGAAACATTCGCCGTCAATAGCAACATTACAAAAGTACGCGCATGCCCTCGGCTGCCGCTTGGAGCTGCGATTGGTAAATGAAATGGCTGCACGTAAATTGGAAGGTCGAACAATAAGCTCAACCGGACGTGCGGAAAAACTGCGCGCCGGTTAGCGCAGGAACCGTAACCCTGCGCTGCGCCCGTCGGTAACGGCCCCTAGCCTCAAAATGGTGGAACCGCCGTGATCCTAACCCCTGTCCGCGGGAAAATGCTTGACCGTTGTCAATAAACGGCTGGTGGGCCGTCGGAAAAATATGCTTTGCACCCGGGGAACTTTATGGTAATTTTTCGCTCTTCGGCGTACGGTGCCCCTGTATAAATAATCGCAATCCGTTTCAGACAAGGCCCATCCCGTCATGTCCAAGATAATCTGCATCGCCAATCAGAAGGGTGGGGTCGGCAAGACCACCACTGCCGTCAATCTGGCCGCCTCGCTGGCTGCGGCCGAGAAGCCGACCCTGCTGGTTGATATCGACCCGCAGGGCAACGCAACCAGCGGCGTGGGGATCGACAAATCACTTTTGAAGCAGACCATCTACGACGCTCTCATCAACGAGGCCGATATCCGGAGCCTGGTTGTGGACATCGGACAGCCCTTTCTGCATGTCATACCGGCAAATTCCGACCTTGCCGGCGCGGAACTGGAATTGGCCTCTGAGATCGGCCGGGAGCTGAAACTGAAATTTGCCCTCGCCTCCTTGGCGGAACAGTATCGTTACATCATCATCGACTGTCCTCCATCGCTCAACCTGTTGACCATCAATGCCATGACCGCGGCCGACTCCGTGCTGATTCCGCTTCAGTGCGAGTTTTATGCCATGGAGGGGCTTTCCCAGATCCTGCGCACCATCAGCCTGATCCAGAGGGGGCTCAATCCGTTGCTGAAGATTGAGGGCATTCTGCTGACCATGCTCGATTCGCGCGGCAACCTGGGTAAGGAGGTGGCTGCGGAGATCAGGACCCATTTTCCCGACCAGGTCTTCGATACGGTCATTCCCCGCAACATACGTCTGGCAGAGGCCCCAAGTCACGGCAAGCCGGTCATCCATTACGACATATCATCACGCGGCGCCGCCGGTTATCTGCAACTGGCCCGGGAAATAATCCAGAGGGAGACGGCCAATGGTTAAGAAAGGCGGCCTCGGGAGAGGGATGGCGGCGCTGCTGCAGGTCACGGAGACGACCGTGGGGCACTCCGATTATTTTGTCTGCCCGATCGAAAAAATCCGTCCCAACCGCAACCAGCCGCGCAAGTACTTTGCAGCGGACAAGCTGGACGAGTTAGCTGCCTCCATCCGTGAAAAAGGGATCATTCAGCCACTGGTGGTGACCAAAAAGGACGATTTCTACGAGCTCATTGCCGGCGAGCGCCGTTGGCGCGCCGCCCAGAAGGCCGGCGTCAGGGAAGTGCCGGTGGTCATCCGCGAGGCCAGCGAGGATGGGGCGCTGGAACTGGCCCTGATAGAGAACATCCAGCGCCAGGATTTGAACGCTATCGAGGAGGCCCAGGCCTATCGCTCGCTGGTGGAGCATTTCGGCATCTCCCATGAGGACGTGGCCAGGCGGGTCGGCAAGAACCGCACCAGCGTAACCAACTCCTTGCGCCTGCTCAGGCTGCCCGCTGAGGTGCAACAGGATATCGTGGAAGAGCGCATGAGCATGGGCCATGCCCGCACCCTCCTGGCACTGGAAAGCCCCGAATCGATCCTCTTGGCCCGCCATGAGATCGTGCAGCGAAAGCTGAGCGTCCGGGAGGCTGAAAACCTGGTGCGCCGGCTGAAGCTGAATCCCCATTCAATGTCGCGCAAACGCCCCCAGCAGCCCGATCTGCTCATGGGGGCGCTGGAAGAGCAACTGCAAAAGCGGTTCCAGGCGCGGGTCGCCATCCGCAAGGTCGGAACAAAGGGGGGGAGGCTGGAGATCCATTTCAGCGATCCCGACGAATTGACCCGTATCATCGATATGTTTGATCTGTAGGGGCGCATTGCATGCGTTCTGCATTGCTTTGCCCAGCCCCGCCCGCCTCCGTTGTCCCGTGGGAAATTGCACAGGTATCTTCGCAATTATCTTGACATCTCGCAAAAATATGTGATACCAACACCCGATCTGTTGAGACCGTATACATTTTATGCATGCCTGCAAGGGGTAGGTCGTGATTGAATTAAATTTGGCATTCGTTGTCCAGGTAATCAACTTCGGAATACTCGTCCTCGTCCTCAATATCTTCCTCTACAAGCCGATCCGCAAGATCCTGGCCGATCGCCGCCAAGTGATCGACTCTGCCCGTGAAAAGGCGGCTTCCGTCGACCTGGAGGTTCAGGAGAAGATGGCCCGGTACGAAGCCCGGCTGCACGAGGCCAAGACCGAGGCCGCCGGCCGTCGCGCCGAGGCCCTCAAAGAGGCCCAGGCCGAAGAAACGGCGCTCCTGGAAAAGGCCCGCAAGGAGGCAGCCGGTTCTCTGGACGCCATCCGCGCCAGGGTGGCCAAGGAGGCCGCCGCCGCCCGCGCGCTTTTGAAACAACAGGCCGAAGCCCTGTCCGGCGACATCTGCGAGAAAATCCTGGGGAGGAGCCTGTAATATGTTGATGGTATCCGATCGCACAAAGAAAATCGCCTTCTCCCTGGCCTATATTGCCGTCATCGTCCTGGCCGCCTCGGCCGGTTTCGCCGAAGAAGGGGGCGAGGGGGCGCACCATGCGGATCACGCCGCTGCCCAGATGAAGGATTTCGGCTGGCGCGTGTTCGACTTCGCCGTTCTGGTCGCCATCATGGTCTGGGCGTTGAAAAAGGCCAAGGTAAAGGGGGCTCTGGCCGAGCGCCAGGCCCAGATCGAGAAGAGCCTCAAGGATGCCGAGCAGGCCAGGGACGCTGCCGAGGCCAAGCTGGCCGAGTACAGCGCCAAGCTGGACCAGGCATCCAAGGAGATCGACGAGCTTCACGCCGCCATCATCCGCGAGGGTGAGCAGGAAAAGGAGCGCATCATCGGCGAGGCCAAAAAGGCGGCCGGGATGATCGCGCTCCAGGCCGGCCGGTCCGCCGAACAGGAAACCATCAAGGCCCGCGCGGAGCTGCGTGCCGAGGCTGCCCGCCTGGCGGTGGAGCTCGCCGCCGGCAAGCTGACCGGCGCCATCCGGAAGGCCGACCACGACCGATTTGTCGGCGAATATCTTGACAAGGTGGTACAGATCCAGTGATCAACAATACGATTGCGAGACGATACGCCAAGGCCCTGGTGCAGCTTGGCTCCGAGGCCGGCCTGATCGACCGCTTCAGCGACGAACTGGCTGCAATGGATCGCCTCTTCTGCGGCAATGGCGAGCTGCGGGCCGCATTCGGCAACCCTGCCTTCACCTCCGGGCAGAAGAAAGGGATCATGAAGGATCTGGTGGCAAAGGCGAACTGCTCCGAGTTGGTAGGCAACTTCCTGCTCCTCTTGGTGGACAAAAACCGCGTGGCCTTTCTCGACCAGATCGTGCAGACCTACAAAAAGCTGGCCGATGAACAGTCCGGCGTCGTCCGCCCCTTCATCAGAACCGCCTTCCCGCTGGATGACGCCCAGGTGGCCGCCATACAGAACGCCCTGGAGAAGAAGACCGGCATGAAGGTCGTGCCGCAGATGACGGTCGATCCGACGCTCATGGGGGGTATTGTGACCCAGATCGGTGATACGGCCTTTGACAGCAGCGTGAAAACTCAGCTTAAACGGATCCAAGATATATTACAGAAGGGGTAAATGCTTCTATGGAAATCAGAGCCGAAGAGATCAGCGAGATCATCAGGAAACAGATCAAGGAGTATGGCAAGGAGGTAGAGGTGTCGGAAACCGGCACGATCATCTCCATCGGTGACGGTATCGCCCGCATCCACGGCCTGGCCGGCGCCATGGCCGGCGAACTGCTGGAGTTCCCCGGCGGCGTGTCCGGCATGGTCCTCAACCTGGAGGAGGACAACGTTGGCGCCGCCATTCTCGGTGAATTCGCCGAGATCAAGGAAGGTGACACGGTCAAGCGCACCGGCCGCATCACCGAGGTTCCGGTGGGCGACGCCCTGGTCGGCCGCGTTGTCAACGCCATCGGTCAGCCCATCGACGGCAAAGGCCCCATCAACACCACGAGCTTCAGCAAGGTGGAGATCAAGGCCCCCGGCATCGTCAGCCGCAAGTCGGTACACCAGCCCATGGCCACCGGCCTCAAGGCGATCGACTCCATGGTCCCCATCGGGCGCGGTCAGCGCGAGTTGATCATCGGCGACC
>PLYK01000008.1 GCA_003151775.1 Geobacter sp.
TCAGTATCTTCCGGTTAGGTTTTTGCACGGCGCTTTTTACGTTTCAACTGTCTAATTTTGTTTGACTTACCATGGTTACTTTTACGCTGGCCCTGTGATTCTGCTGTTTCATTTGCAATCTGATTACGTAATTCTCGTACTCTGGAGATGCTGACTGGCTCCTGGTGCTGTTCCCGGCAATAGATGGCAAGCAGCAGATAGGTGATGAGACCACCAAGAATTTGAACCATGAGACCGTATTCGCTTCTGGCAATCAGGTGATACACCTTGAGGTGACGTTTCCACCAGCCGAAGAAGGTCTCTATGTTCCAGCGAAGCTTATAAACCTGGGCCACTTCTTCAGCCGTCAGGTCGTATCTGTTGGTTGCTACCCAATAGTCCTTGCCGTCAATACGGTAACCAACAAGGCGCAGTTCTTTCTCAGTCTGGTTTATACCCTTGGTGCCGAGAAGCACTACGTTGTCATAGAAGACGATACTGTCAGGATTGACGGCATTCTCTCTGATGACGGATTTGTGGGTATTCTCCCTGATACGACAGACAAAAAACTTCTCAGCGGCCTGCCACTGGTCAAAGTGGTCATGTGACTGATAACCGCGATCCATGATACCGGTTTCGCCTTTGTCGATAATCTTATCAACAAAAGGGCGCTCACCCTCTTTGCCGTCACTGAGGTATATCTTCCTTGGGATACCCCGGTTGATATCGAAGCCTACATGAGCCTTGGCTTTCTTTGAACCGCTCCGGTAATCAGCCCATTCCATGGATAGGACCGCATCTATCAGAGATCCGTCTATTGATACCAGATTGCCAAGGTGAGCATATTCAGCAGGGAGTGCTTTACCTGCTTGCTTGACAAGATGCGTGAATACCTCGGTAAGCTGTTCAAGGCCACGGGTATTGATTGCCTCGAAAAAGGAACTCTTCTTGATGCCTTTGGAAGGAGCAACACACTCTTTGGCAAAGTCATTCTGTTCCAGCATCTGGAGAAGTTCGCTCCCAGAAGAATACTCTTGCAGGTGATAGAAGATCAGGGCTTTGAGTTGATCATTGAAAGACATTTGCAACGGGCGGTACCCCCTGGATTCAAGTTCGTTTTCTGACTTGAATCTCTCAAAGATTGGGGCAAGAATCAATTTGAAAGCACGTGATTTTCGGCGTTGCTTGAGTCGCTTGAAAGGCCGCATATCGTAACTCCTGTAATATCGGATAGTTACGAGGATGGGCCGGCCGATTTTTTACCCAATGTCAAGCAATAAATGCAGCATCACGCTGATTTTACAACTTTTTACATTCTCAAAGAACAATGCAAAAACCTAACCGGAAGACACTGAGTCAGGATGAAATATTAAATATTATGGAAGAGCATGCCAATTCAGGTATTCATTATTTTTCAGCAACAATATTAAATCAGTCAAGTCAAGTCAAGTACATTTCAATCTAATAGATAATCAAAAGAAGAATGTTTATTTGGGAGTTAATCATTGGGAAAAAATAAAATACAAACTAATAACCACAATAATAATAATCTTGACGGTTTAGAATTTATTGTCAAAAAAATAAGTTTTAGTATTGGTGGAGCAGCATTAATTTTTATATTAATCACTTTAGCTTTTTACTCATACCATTTTAATGAAGGTATTTCTGATGAACACAAAGCATGGGCTGAGTTCGGAAGTTATTTTGGGGGGACTCTTAATCCTGTATTCAGTTTGTTATCTTTGGTTGCAATATTGGCAACGCTTTTGTTTCAGGCAAAACAATTATATAGATCTAGTATTGCTTTAAAAGAACAGGCAGAATTTTCAAGATTACAGGCATTCGAAAGCACCTTCTTTTCAATGGTCATTATGCATAACGAAAACTTAAAAAGCTTGGATCTTGAGGACACTGAAACGGAAAAATTTACTGGAAGAGCTATTTTCAGAATAATGCGCAGGAGGCTAAGTGATTCTTATGCAACATGTAAAGGTAGTAACGAGCTCCAAAAAATTAAAGATTCATACCAAAAGTTTTACAATAAAAATAGTAGATTCATTGGGCACTATTTGAGAACATTAAACCACATTTTGGACGTGGTTATTAATAGTAACATTGAAAACAAAGATAAATACCTACAGTTCATCATAGCTCAATTAAGTGAGTTTGAATTAATTATAATCTTTTACCACTCACTGGTAACTGATAACTTTGTGAAATTTGAAGTATTGAAAAAACATCATCTTTTCCAAGAGCTTGTATTTGATTCTCTTGTGAACTCTAGAACACACAAAGCATATCTTGACTAAGGAGAATAAAATGCCAAATAACCCAAGCCAACAAATAGTATCAGATTCTAAATCTGTTAAAGAAATATTTAGGTCAGGTTTTTTTGACATTCCACTTAACCAGCGAGAGTACAGTTGGGGCGAAGACCAGCTTGAGAAACTTTGGGATGACCTAATCTTTACCGTAAAAACCAGTAATAGTCATAATATTGGTCATTTTCTCGGTGCTGTTGTTATCATAGGGAGAAATAGCAGTCATGATGAAGACCGCTGGTCTGTAATTGATGGTCAACAGCGACTTACAACATTAACAATCTTAGCTGAAGCTATTCTGTCATTTGTTAATGAACATGTAAATGACCGCAGAACAAAGAGTTATTTAACTACATCGTTACAATCATGTGTTTATGATATTGGAAGAGACGGTGTTTTTATCCCAAGAATTACATTAAATCGTGGAAACGATTTTTACAAAACAATAACTTTAAATCGTTTTGGATTTGATGAAAAAAAAGAATTTTATAATGATTGTGCAGAACAAGGGAATAGAGTACATCAAAAAATATATTTTGCGATAAAGTACTTTTATATGAAAATAGAATCTTTAATCAATGAATCAGATAATTCAGAAGATACTATAAAAGAAATTGCAACTGTTTTTATTGAAGATTTATTCTTTCTTGTAGTCAGAACCGAAGAGCTTTGGATGGCATATCGGTTATTTGAAACATTAAATGAGCGTGGCCTCGATTTATCGCAAGCTGATTTAATTAAAAACGTTCTTCTTCAAAGTGCTAGAGAAAGTGGCATGAATGTAGTAAAACTTGTCTCAGAACGTTGGTGTCAATTAGTAAATAGCTATGAATCACAGTCAGAGACTAAACTTGAACTTCCGCAAATAATTCAATTTTCATTTACTAGTCGTGATTCTCTTGTAAAAAAAGACGACATTTTTGATCGAATTTCAAAATCATTACGTAGTGGCATCTACGATCCTAATGAACTTGCAGGTTTTTTTGAAGAAGATTCTCGTAATTGGTGCAACTTTCTGACTGGTGATCTGAATACATGGACGACCAATCTTCAAGACTCGCAAAATGCTATACTCTATCCTTTGTGGAAGGTTCACTGTGCACCTTTCATAATGGCTGCAATAAAGAAGTATTCCGATAATATACCTTTTTTGGAAACGTGTTTCCAGTTATGTGAACACTATTTATTTAGACAGGGACTTATCTGTAACGACTCAGTAAGTTCACTTCAGGAATTCTTTGCTAAAGCAGCTTTAATAGTTAGAGTTGCAAACGATGTAAATGAACTGGTTGATTTGTTCCGTAGTAGAAGCTCTGATGACCTATTTGTAGAGGCATTTTCTACTGCATCGGTAAAAAATATGAGGCAAGCATTTTATGTTCTTTGGAAAATTGAAAACTTTGAACTATCGGAGCTAAATTTTAGACCATGTACACAAAGTGCTGCTCAACATGTCGAGCATATTTTGCCAAGGCGCCCTGATTATACTTGGAATGGAATTGACGAAAACGAATTATATCAAAATTATTTAAACAAAATCGGAAATTTATTAATTCTTCCAGCTGAAATAAATAGATATATCAAGAATAAGTCTATGTCTGAGAAAATGTCTAACACTGCACTTAAGGACTATAAGAACAGCAAGTTAAGATTATCACGCGAATTTTGCGAAAAGTATAACGAGTGGACTGACGGAATGGAGTGGGGATTTGAGGGGATTACTCGCAGGCAAAAATACCTTGCGGAACAGTATGCCGCGAAAGTTTGGCATTTTTAGCTTTTGATTTCGTCCCCAGTTCTAAGAAAGATTATGGTCGTCGCACTACTGAAGGGGGTTCTACTTTGCTTACTGTAAAAATATAATTGACTTCCTAAGGCTGATAATTTAACTTCCATTGACAATGGAAGTTAAATTGCCCGCTTTGAGGTGTATTTTGTCAATTGGTGAATATTCTTTTTCTGCAATAAAGGGGAGGCAGGCAGGTCGTGAATTTTATATTACTATGTGCCCCCTCAAAATCGTTCCTCGACTCTTTCTTTTCCAGGGCGAAGAGTTGCCCCCCGAACTACGGTCCCAACGAGTTCTCAATAAAGCGCGCATACCTGAAATTTCACGCTACATAACGTCCAACCGGGAAAACTACATTTTCTCCGCAATTACGGCTTCCATCGATCGTCAGGTCACTTTTGAGAAGATGGTTGTTGATGGCAAGGTGCTTGATGATATTGGCAATTTGCATATACCGCTGGATGCCCGCTTTATCCTCAACGATGGACAGCATCGAAGAGCGGCAATCGAGGAAGCACTGAAAGAACAACCCGATCTCGGCGATGAAACCATCTCCGTGGTCTTTTTCATCGACAAAGGACTGAAGCATTCTCAGCAGATGTTTGCTGACCTCAATAAACATGCCCTCCGACCCTCCCGCTCAACCGGCATTCTGTTTGATCATCGTGACCCACTTTCCAGTCTGGCCTGTGAGATCGTTGAAAAGATCCCCGTATTTAGAAATCTTACGGAAGCAGAAAAGACATCCATCTCAAATCGTTCTACCAAACTTTTTACCTTGAGCGGCATTTATCAGGGAACATTGTGTTTGTTGCGCAAAACCGAGAAGTCAA
Organism: Geobacter sp.; assembly: GCA_003151775.1. Taxonomy (GTDB): domain Bacteria; phylum Desulfobacterota; class Desulfuromonadia; order Geobacterales; family Pseudopelobacteraceae; genus Oryzomonas. Next base: position 4,923 of record PLYK01000008.1, read on the forward strand.
AGGCAATTTCTGATGCGGAGATGAAGGTCGCTTTCGATTTCTGGAGCAGCGTTACGGAGAACATGCGCGACTGGAAACTAGCGGCATCTAAAGACATCAGCACACATGAGTTGCGTCTGGACTATGTGCATGCTCATGCTCTCGCTTTGCATGCTATAGGAAAACTGGGGGCAGATCTTCTTTCAATGCCCGGTCGTGATTATAAAGAAGACTTGAAACGGTTGAACGATATTGATTGGGCCAGAAAGAACAGCGCCTTGTGGGAAGGGAGGGCCATGCATAATGGTAAAATCAGCAAATCTCACACATGCGTCACACTGACAACTAACTACCTCAAAACCTATTTCGAACTTCCACTGTCACCCGAAGAACGTCAAATAGAAGACGTTTTCCTAAGGAAAGCCTAGACATCACATGGATAAAATAGCAGAGATCAAAGAGCACATCAAAAAGGTATATCTGGCCTACAACCGTCCATTTGTGGTCGGCTATTCCGGCGGTAAAGACTCCACTGTTGTCATGCAGCTCGTCTGGGATGCCATTGAAGAACTGCCGCGTGAACAGCTGAAACAGGATGTTCACGTTATCTCCACAGACACCTTGGTAGAAACCCCTTACATCATCGATTATGTCGCCACGACGTTGGAGCAGATCAACCAGGCCGCGCGCGCCGGCAACCTGCCTATCTACGCCCATCGCCTGACACCGCTTTATAAAAACAGCTTCTGGGTGAACCTGATTGGCAAAGGATACCCCGCGCCAAGCCGCAATTTCCGCTGGTGTACGGAACGTTTGAAGATCGAGCCGGTTAACCGTTTTATTGCCGAGTACGTGGACAAATGGGGTGAAGCTACCGTGGTGCTCGGTGCCCGTCGGGACGAGAGCGCTTCACGTAGTCAGGTATTGAGCAGCAAGGCGCGTGATTATATGGGGCTTTCCAAACATCCGACTCTTCCGGCTGCCTTTGTGTTTACTCCCATTGAGGAGATGACTACGGACGATGTCTGGTCTTATCTGTTGAGTCATAAATGCCAGTGGGGCGGCAATAACCGTGACCTTGCGGCCATGTATCAGAACGCTAGCGGTGGTGAGTGCCCGATGGTAGTTGATAAATCTACGCCGTCATGCGGTAGTAGCCGCTTTGGTTGTTGGACCTGTACGCTGGTCCAGCAGGATACCACCATGGAAAATCTGATCGATAATGGCGAGGAGTGGATGACGCCGTTGCTTGAGTTCCGGGACTTTTTGAGCGAAACTCAGGACATTGAAAAGAAACACATCTATCGCAGTCACAAACGCCGCGACGGCAGGATTGCCTATGTGCGGGACGGAACACGGATTGCCTATGGCCCATATAAGTTGGAATGGCGCAAGGTATTTCTTGAAAGACTTTTGAAGATTCAGAATGACATACAGAAAACCGGTCCCGATCCCACTGTCAGGTTGATTTCCTTTGAAGAGCTGGAATATATCCGTGACTTTTGGCGGGAAGAAGAGTGGACAGATTCCGTCCCGGAAATTTACCGACAGGCAGTCGGGAATGATCATTTATGGCAACATGATGACGGTGTCAAATTCTCCCAGGAGGATTTTCAACTGCTCAAACAGTTCTGCGAGGAAGAAGGCATCAACCCTGGCTTGCCTACAAAATTGATCGACCAGGAACGCCGGATGCAGAGTATGAGCCGTCGTGCGGGGATTTTGCAGAAGATAGACAATATCTTCAATGAGGATTGGGATACGGAAGACGAAATCCTGGATTGGCTTGGGTCGCAGAATGATCTTTAATAAAATGACAGTGACAAACCTAGGTAACTTTGCCGGCACACATGTGTTACGCCTACGTCAGACTGACGCGAAGGCCATTAAACCGATTGTGCTTTTTGGTGGTTTGAATGGTGCGGGGAAAACCACCATATTTGATGCCATTAAGCTCTGTTTGTATGGGCCGGAAATGTTTGGGGCGATAAGTACGGCCAAGTATCAGGAATATCTCAGGCAGAAAATCCACTGTTCTAAGATAACAGTAATACAGCCAAACCACGCCTCAATCGCCGTTGAATTCGATTATGCGCATTTGGGAACGGTCTGCACCTATCATGTGGAGCGCATGTGGGAAATATCCGGCCAGAAGATAATTGAAACATTGTCCATGGAAAAGAATGGGTTGCCGCTGGATGACATTGAAAAGGACGGCTGGCAGGATTTTATCAAGGAGATAATCCCGCTGGGTTTGTCACAACTATTTTTTTTCGATGGAGAAAAAATTCAGAAAATGATGTCAGATGATAGCAACGAAGAGCTGAAAAGATCCATCTTGTCTTTACTCGGCCTAGACCTTGTTGAGAGATTGCAAGCTGATTTGAAAATCTATCGGAACAAGTTTCTTAAAGAGGTTTCCACGGAAAGTTTTGGCAGGGATATATCCGTGCTGGAGGGACAAAAAGAACTGGTTGAGGCTGACATTCATAAGGTGCTTGATGACAAGGCCAGTCTTGAAAACTCGATTCAACAGCTCAGCGTTCGGATTACAGATTATAGAAATAAGATAGCGGCACAGGGTGAGGGGTATTACCGCAACAGGGTAAACCTTGAGGAGAAGAAGAACTCTCTGGAAAATGATATTGAGGCAATAAGGGAAAAATTACGGGAATTGGCGGCGGGTTTGCTGCCGATTTCCATTGCAGCTACCTATGCGCAGAAGTTGAGGCGGCAGGTGGAGAACGAGAATAAATACAAGGCAAATACACTTCTTTCAGAGGGGTTTAGGAATAAATATCATGACATTATGTCACTAATAGACTCATCCGGTTTTTTAAAAACACAAATGTTAAATTCATCAACTTTGAAAAAGATCAAGGCGCAACTCAAGGTTGAAATTGCGATGCTTTTTGCAGTGGAAACGGAACAGGCTGGGCAGCCAGAGATATTTGGTTTTTCGCAGAAACAGACCTTGGAACTCCTTAAATTGATTGATGATGCATTGAACGTAATTCCGTCGGAAATTACTGTCATAACCGATATGTATGAAGTCAAATTCCGGGAACTGCAAGATACCGTCACGCAGCTTTCCAAAGTACCGGACGATGAATTTATTCAGCCGATGTACGAAACCCTTGATGGGTTGAATATCGAACTTGGTGGACTTACTGAGAAACGGGCCGCCTTAGACGCACAAGTAGTGGAATTAACCAATATCCGGCGCGAACAGGAACGTAAGATAAGGCAGATAAATCATAAAATTGAGACGTCTTACGAGCTGGACGAAAAGCTTCAATCTGTCTTGAAGGTGGAAAGGGTGCTTTTTAGGTATCATCTGCACCTTGCCAAGCAGAAAATCTTCGGCTTGCAGGAGGAGTTCACGAACATTTTCAAAGTGGTTCATCGCAAGGACGACATGATTTCACGAATAAAGATTGATCCGGAAACCTTCAACGTCACTCTGTATGACCGCAAAGACAAGGTCATTAACAAGAACAGCTTGTCATCGGGCGAGCTGGAAATCTACGCTATGTCCATGTTATGGGCCTTGGCGAAGACCTCCGGGCAAAAGCTGCCATTCATCGTTGATACACCCTTGGCACGCCTCGACTCGAAACACCGGGATAACTTGGTTGAACTGTTCTTCCCCCATGCTTCGCATCAGATGATGATATTTTCCACCAACACGGAAGTTGACCAGCAGTATTTTAATCGCCTTCGCCCCCACGTGGCGCATGCTTACAACCTTGAATATTGCGAGGAGAGTAAATCAACTGTGGTAAAGGAAGGTTACTTTTGGAATTGAACGGGCTGGAATTCAAACGGGTTAAGCTGTCCCAGGAATCGACCAAGAAGCTGCAACTGTTCAAGAGCCGTACAGGCCTGACACCGAACATTGCCTGTCGTCTTGCTTTGGGTATTTCAATAGCTGAGAACAATATGCCATCCCTGGAGTTATTCACAGAAGAATCAGGGCAGGAGATTAATCGCTACACCTTGTTTGGCGAACATGAGCTGGTTTTGACGTCACTGTTCATCCAATGGTGCCAGGAAAAAAAGATCAAAACTAAAAAAGATCGGAATGCATATTTTCTCGCCCACATCAATCGAGGTGTAGAACTGCTGGTGAATCGCGTACGTGGACTGGAAAACCTAGCCCAATTGATCAAAGTGAGCTGAATAATGGAAGAGCCAATTTACCTCGATCATAACGCCACAACGCCGGTTGACAGGCGGGTTCTAGAGAAGATGCTGCCTTATTTCTGTGAGGTCTACGGCAATGCATCCAGTATCGATCATCACCACGGGAATAAGGCAAAACATGCGGTTGATGAGGCACGGCAAGTTATAGCTAAGGTTCTTGGTTGCCGCAAAGAGAGTGAGATTGTCTTTACCAGCGGCGCGACGGAATCAAACAATCTGGCCCTGATCGGTGCGTTCCGTAAGTTTCGCGGCAAGGGAAACCACGTTATTGCTTCAGCAATAGAACATCCTGCCGTACTGGATACACTGAACTACCTTCAAGGCGAAGAGGCGGATGTAACACTGCTTCCCGTGGGTAGCGACGGTGTTGTTGATCTTGCAGTCTTGGAAAAGGCAATCAGGAATGACACCATCCTGATCTCGGTAATGTTTGCCAACAACGAAATCGGCACAATCCAGCCGATCAAGGAAATTGGCCAACTCGCCAAGGCAAAAAATATTATCTTTCATACCGACGCTACCCAGGCTGTGGGTCACGAGAAGATCAACGTCTATGACATGAACATTGACCTGCTCTCCTTCAGTGCCCATAAATTTTACGGTCCGAAAGGGGTTGGTGGGCTTTTTGTTCGCTCCTATGCTCCTTTGATCAAGTTGAGCCCCATTTCCTTCGGCGGAGGACATGAGAAGGGAATGCGTTCGGGCACCCTGAACGTACCGGGCATTGTCGGCATGGCTGAAGCACTTTTCTTGGCGAACAAGGAGATGAGTGATGAAAACAATCGCCAGAGGGAAGCCACCAACTTGATTCACCAGCTTCTCCAGCAAACCTTTCCGGACATCAAGCTGAACGGTCACCCTCGGAAAAGGCTTGCCCATAACCTCAGCCTCACGATCCCCGGCGTCGAGGCAAAGGCATTGATCCACCTGCTGAAAAACAAACTCTCCTTCTCCGCTGGCTCCGCCTGCTCGACCATCAAAGTCGAACCCTCCCACGTACTGAAAGCTATTGGCCTCAACGATGATGAAATGTTTCAGACAATACGTCTAGGTCTCGGCAGGTCTACTCATAATATTGAAGGGATAATAGAGTTATTAGTAAATGGGATAAGGTCAATACACTTCTGAACGAAAGTTTTTAAAGCAGCGCCAGCTATGGCGAAGCCGCCGTTTTCGGCGGTTAGAATGGAAATTTCCCCTTATTGATTTCAAGGAACTTTACGTTTCTTACCCAATCATCTCCGTCGGCCATCGATCACCGTGAGAATGCCGTTCAACAGATCCACCGGCGTGGGCGGACAACCCGGGATGTAGGCGTCCACCGGTATGACCGCCCCCACCCCACCCAACGTGGCATAACTCTCGCCGAAAATCCCGCCGTTGCAGCCACAGTCGCCGACCGCCACCACCAGTTTGGGATCGGGAGTGGCATCGTAGGTCCGTTTCAGCGCGATCTCCATGTTCAGGAGTGACCTACGGGGCCTGTCCTTGACACGAGACATCGTCTTATGTCAAGGGCAGACACCCAATGTTTCCCATAATCGGTTCAACAACCAGTTCAATAGCCAGGCAATCGGATATTATAGAGGTTATAGAGGGGCTGGTGAGGGAGTATTTGGTGTTATTGTGAGAATGTGAGGAATTTTTTGTTTGCGTTTATAAATTCAAAACTTTAATAATAACAACTATGAAACGAGCGAATTTGGAACACATAATAAGAGCTGCTGGTTCAATTGCTGCCGTTAAAGAAATATTTATCATGGGGAGCCAAGCTATACTAGCTGAGCACCCTGAGATAGATGGCATGCCCGATAACAGTGCCCTTGTTCGATCACTAGAAGCCGATATACTTATACCAGACGATTATGCAAAAGCAGAAACCATAGAAGGCGCCCTCGGAGAAGATTCACTCTTCCACGAGACCCATGGTTTTTACGCTCAGGCGATTGATGAGACAACTTGCAAATTACCATCGGGCTGGCGCACCAGACTCGTAAAAATTTGCAATAAAAACACAGGTGGCGTAGTAGGCTATTGTTTAGAAACACACGACCTGATGATATCAAAATTATATGCGAACAGAGAAAAGGATCGAGAGTATTTCAAAACCGCATGCAAACTCAAAATTGTTACAAAAGATACATTATTAAAGCGCCTTGACATGACCCCGGATATCTCAGATAATGATCGTGAAAGAATCAAATCTGCTATAAATCGTGAGCTGTAAATGAAAATGCAAGAAAGATCAGATAAGCGGTCGTTGGAGCTTCACCGCGAGGTGGTTAAACAGTTGCGGCTAAATCCGTCACTTTGGGATGTACCTTTGCGTAATATCGATCGATGGACTGATAAAGATGGTTCATTGCCAGTGCCTTACAAAATATGGAAAGATATCCTAACTTCCATGCCACATGAGACTATTATCAAACTTGTGCTCTCCAAATCTCAACGTTCAACTCAGCTTAGGAGTTCCAGCCCATTTATCGGGATTATTGACAAGGAAACTCGAAACAAGATATTCCAAAAATATAAGATGCATTAAAAGGGGCCATTAAGGCCCTTTTTTAATCACAACGCCTCCTCACACATGAGTGAACTTCGGGCCTGTCCTTGACACGAGACGTCGTCTTATGTCAAGGGAAGACCCCACAAGTTGTTTCCCAATAACCGGTTTAATAGCCGGGCAATCGGATACTTATAGAGGTCATAGAGGGGCTGGTTCTTACCCAATCATGTCCGTCGGCCATCGATCACCGTGAGAATGCCGTTCAACAGATCCACCGGCGTGGGCGGACAACCCGGGATGTAGGCGTCAACCGGTATGACCGCCCCCACCCCACCCAAAGTGGCATAACTCTCGCCGAAAATCCCGCCGTTGCAGCCACAGTCGCCGACCGCCACCACCAGTTTGGGATCGGGAGTGGCATCGTAGGTCCGTTTCAGCGCGATCTCCATGTTCAGCGACACCGGGCCGGTCACAAGCAGCATGTCGGCGAAGCGCGGCGAGGCGGTGAAGTGAATGCCGAAGCGCTCACTGTTGTAGACCGGGTTGTTCATGGCGATGATCTCCAGTTCACAGCCGTTGCAGGAACCGGAATCTACCTCGCGGATCACCAGGCTGCGGCTGAAGCGCCGCCTGATCGCCTCCTCCAGTCTGGCTCCCACCAGGACGACCTCCGTCTCAACCTCATCCGAGAGCGGTTCGGTGACAACTCCGGTGCGAAATATCTGTTGTAAAATCCTCAGCATGAGTCAGATTCTCTCCTAAGGTTGCTAGCCTCCTAAAGATCATTACCGGAATACGACTGATTAAAACTCTTGTTGCAGAGCGGGAAGTCCGGAACTATATTCCCCAGCACCGCCTGTTCCAGGCCCAGCCAGTTGACGCTTGAAGGGTCGCGGATCATGCAGCGGTTGATATCACCAGAGAGCCCGGATTGGACCCAGTAGACGATCTCGCCCCGCCAACCCTCCACCACGCTGAAACCGCTCCGGTCGGGCCCGGGGGGCAAAAGCGGGACCCTGAGTTCGCCCGAGGGTATCTTAAGGAGAAACTCTCTGATCAGGCGGGCCGAGTCCCGGATTTCCTCGATCCTTACCCAGGCACGGGCATGGACATCGCACGAATCGAGCACCACCATGCTGGGCGGAATCTGGTCATAGGGCAAAAACGGCGCTTGGATGCGGCAGTCGAGCGCTTGGCCGCTGGCCCGGGCAACAAAGCCGACTGTTCCCAAATCCCGCGCCAGTTCGGGGCTCAGGATGCCAGTGGTGCGCAGGCGGTCCTCCAGCGAAGGGCTCAGGTCATAAATGGTAAGCAGCCGCTCGAATTCCTTCAATAGCCCATCAAGTTCCGCCCGGATCAGATCGGCCCCTTCCAGAGGCAGGTCAACGGCAATTCCTCCCGGTACAATCCGGTCCTTCAGGTATCGATTCCCGAAGAGCCGTTTGTTGGTCCGCAGGATTGTCTCCTTCAGCCGGGCAAACTGGTATAAAAGGAAGGCAAAGGCGGCGTCGTTGGCGATGGCGGCGATGTCTCCCAGGTGGTTGGCAATCCGCTCCCGCTCCAGGAGCAGGGCCCGCAGCCAGTGCGCTCTGGGAGGCGGCTCGCAGCCGCAGATCCCCTCGACAGCCCGGCAGTAGGCCAGGGCATGGGCCACCGTGGAGTCCCCCGAGACCCGGCCGGCCAGACGCGTCCCATCCGCCCACGAAAGGCTCTCGAAGCGTTTCTCGATTCCCTTGTGTGTGTAGCCGAGCCGCTCCTCCAGGTTTAGGATGTTCTCCCCTGCCGCCTGGAAACGGAAATGCCCAGGTTCGATGATCCCGGCATGCACCGGCCCGACCGGGATCTCATAGACGCCCTCCCCGCTTACCCGAGCCCAGCGGTATTCCCCGGCAACGCGCGGCAGCCGGCGAGAGGCGTCGAAGGTCTTGCGCAACGGCCAGGCATCCGGGGGCCAGTCCTCGAACTTGATCCAGGGGCGCAGGTCGGAGTGGGCATGTCCGCTGGGTGTCAGACCCATCAAACTGTGGATCTGGCGCTCGAAGCGGAAGGCGGGAACGTACTTCTTGGTCAGGCTGGGGAAGGTCGGGTCGTTAAGCGGGACATCACAGGCCGCCAGCAAATATTCTTTATCTGCGGCATAGCAGGCATACACGGCAAAAGAGCGGCCCAAAAGGGTCTCATCAACCGCCCACTCAGCCACCAGCCGCGCCCCGACCCTCTTCATCATGCTGGCGGCCTCCTCGAAACGCTCACGCTGGATGCGGAACTCAGGGACAAAAGCCGGGGAGAGGCCGACACAGTAAACGGCGTCAATGCCAAAATGCGTGGTTATAATTTCGCGTAGCTTACTCATTTCAACAACCCCACCGCCATCTGGAACCAGTGCGAGAGGAATACGGGCAGATAGAGCCCCAGCATCAGCACCAGGGACATATGCAGGAAGACCGGGATGTTGGCTGCTGTGATCGGTTTCTGCCAGGGGGGGATGAGACCCGCCACCATTGGCTGCACACGGCGGAAGAGCGCGGCAAAGGCCACTGCCAGGCCGATCAGCAACAATGGCGTCAAAAGCGGCCTGTCTTTGATGGTAGCAGTCAGGATCAGGAACTCGCTGGCAAAGAGTCCGAAGGGCGGCATCCCTGACAGGGCCATCACCCCCAACAAAAGCCCCCAGCCGACAGCCGGATTTCCCCGGATCAGACCTCGTATGCGTGCCATCTCCTGGGTGCCGTGCATTTGGGAGGCATGCCCGACGCTGAAGAATACCGCCGACTTGGTGAGGCTGTGGACCAGCATGTGCAGCATCCCTCCGAAGGTGGCGATCGGCCCGCCCAGCCCGAAGGCAAAGGTGGCTATGCCCATATGCTCGATGGAGGAGTAGGCGAAGAGCCGTTTGATGTCCTTTTGCCGCAGGAGGGAAAAAGAGGCCACCAGTAGGGAGAGCAGGCCGAAGCCCATCATCATGTTTCCCGCCAGATGTGTCCCGGTGGAGCCGTCCACGAGGGATTTGCAGCGCACCAGGGCGTAGAGGGCGACGTTCAGCAATAGTCCGGAGAGAACTGCCGATATGGGGGTGGGGCCTTCACTGTGAGCGTCCGGCAACCAGTTGTGCATCGGCACCAGGCCGACCTTGGTGCCGTAGCCGACCATCAGGAAGACGAAGGCCAGTCGCAGCACTGTCGGTTCCAACTGCCCGCTGACCTGGCTCAGGTTGGTCCAGAGCAGGGCGTTGCCCCCCTCGCCAAGCACCCGTTCCGCGGCAAAGTAGAGCAGCACCGTGCCGAAGAGAGCCTGGGCAATCCCTACCCCGCAGAGGATGAAGTACTTCCAGGCCGCCTCGATGGCATTAGGAGTCCGGTACAGCGAGACCAAGAGCACCGTAGCCAAGGTGGCCAGCTCCATCGAGATCCAGAGCACGCCGAAGTTGTTGGTCAGAAGCGCCATCAGCATGGCGAAGATGAAGAGTTGGAACATGGCGTGGTAGAAGCGCATCCTCCAGTGCCCGACCCGGCCGTGGGAGCGTTCGATCCGCATGTAGCGGCGGCTGAAGATGGAGGTGGTTGTGGAGACAAAGGTGGTCAGTACCACCAGGTAGACGTTGAAGGGATCGACAAAGAAGAAGTTGCCGCCGGCACTGAACGCCCCCCCCTGATAGACCTTAAGCGCCAGAACCACGCTGGCGGCGAAGGTCAGGGCCGAACCGAGGATGTTGACCTCTGGCGCGTACCGCCAATCGCCGATAAAGGCCAGGGCAACGGCCAGCAGAATCGATATCCAGAGCAGTATCACCAGTGTCATATCGTCTAGTCCGTCTCTTTCAGCTTGGCCATCTGTTCCACGTCAAGGCTGTCGAAGGTGGTGTTGATGTGGAAAAAGAAGATGCCGAAGATAAACGCGGCGATCAGCAGGTCGAGCGCCACTCCCAGCTCGACCACCATCGGCATGCCGTAGGTGGCGCTGGTGGCGGCAAAGAAGAGCCCGTTTTCCATGGCCAGAAAGCCCATGATCTGGCTGACCGCATGGCGGCGGGTGACCATCATCAACAGCCCGAGCATGACCGTGGCCAGCGCCAGCGCCAGGGTTGAACGGGTCATCAGGCTCGAGAGCTGGCGGATTGGCGCGGTCAGATGATAACTGAAGATAACCAGGGCGATGCCGACCATCATGGTCGCTGGGGTGTTGATCATCGACTCGATCTCTCGGTGGATCTTCAGTTTGTGGATCAGTTTATAGAGAATGTACGGCAACAAAACCACCTTCATCCCCAGGGTCAAAAGCGACGAGACGTAGAGATGGTGCACTCCGGTGGCGTAACCGATGATGGCGGTACTGAGGCCGAGGAAGAACCCTTGCCAGGCGAAAATATGCAGGATGGCGAAAATCCTGCGCTGCACCAGGAGGGCAAAGGAGGTCAAAAGGATCAGGGCTGCCAGGAGCATGTTAAGTTGTACCACCAAGGCGTTGGACATCATATTACTCCAAAATGAAGAAGGCGATCATGCCGAGCGTTGCCAGCAGGAAGGCGCTCCCCAGGTACTCGGAAACACGGAAAATGCGCATCTTGGCCAGACCGGTCTCGATCAGCACCATGATCACCCCGCCGAGCATCAGCTTGAAAATAAAGGCCGCCACTCCCAGCGCCAGGTCTGGCGGGTCCCCGCCGGCAGCGATCCCCCAGGGACAGAATGCTGCAATGCCGAGGGAGAAGAAGAGCATCAGCTTCATCATGCCGGCCCATTCGATCAGTGCCAGGTAACGCCCGGAATACTCCAGGATCATGGCCTCGTGGATCATGGTCAGTTCCAGGTGCGTGGCCGGGTTGTCCACCGGGATGCGGCCGGTTTCGGCCAGGGCGATCATGATGAAGGCGATCAGGGCAAAGGCCAGCGAGGGTCGGATCATTAAGGGATTATGCGCCATTACCGTGACCATGTGGGTCAACGAGGTCGAGCTGCTGGCCAGCGAGACGGTGAAGACCGCCATCAGCATGGCCGGTTCGGCAAGCGAGGAGATCATCATCTCGCGGCTGGCCCCCATGCCGCCAAAGGCGGTGCCTATGTCCATGCCGGCCAGGGCGGTGAAAAAGCGGATAATGGCAAAGAGCATAACCAGGGCGATGATGTCGGCGGTGGCGGCGAGCGGCAGATCGACCGAGATCAGCGGGATGATCCCACCTGCCAGCACGGTGACCCCGAAGGCCAGGTAGGGGGTGAAGCGGAAGATCCAGGAGGCGTTCTCCGCTAGCACCACGTCCTTGACGAACAGCCTCCCTATGTCGCGGTAAGGCTGCAAGATCCCTGGCGAGGTGCGTCCCTGCAGACGGCACTTGACCACCTTGACCCAGCCGGCAAAGGCCGGGGCCAGGCCCAACAGCATGAGGAGCTGCAAGAGCTCTATGGCAAACGGATGCATGGTCATCCCAAAAACGCCAAAAGCACGATCAGGGTTACGAAAGAATAGAGCAGGTAAACCTGGATACGCCCCTGCTGGAGTTTCCCCACCCAACGGGCGATCCAGAAGGCAGCGACGGCCAGCGGGGTATAGAGCCAGTTCCAAAAACGGTCGCGGATGCGCAGCCGGTAATGGAAGCGCTCCGCAGTGACCGCGTGATTCCGGGGACTCAAAATTTCGACCTCTTCGCGGATTGCAAAGAGGAAGCCGAATATCCGCCGGATCGGCATGGCAAACGCGTTGGCCGTGTATTGCATACGCGGCGTGATCCGCTCAAAGCCGCAGTCCCAGAGCGGCGCCCGCCGTATGGCGGCGCCTCGGACATGCAATAAGAGATAGGCGACAGCCACCACCGCCAGAATGCCGCAGAAGACCACCGGGCCGGAATAGGAGGCCCGTTCGTGGGAATAGGGGGTCAGCCACATCCAGCCGAATTTACCGGCCGAGGAGGCGATCTGCCCGCCAAAGAGCCGTTCAGGAATGATGTCCATCCAGCCGATGACATAGGTCGGCAACACCCCCAGGGCAAGGCATGATGCGGCGGCCAGGGCCATTCCGAGACGCATCGACAATCCTACCTCATGGATACGCGTGGCCTTGCGATGCCCGCGCCAGGCGCCCAGGAAGGTCACTCCGAAAGCCTTGACGAAACAGGCCGCCGCCAAGGCGCCGGTCAGGGCCAGCAGTGCGGCCCCCAAGGGCACCAGCAGTTTGAGAAGGGGGTGGGGAAGCTCCGGTGAGAGCAGAAAGGCCTGGAAGGTGAGCCATTCCGAGACAAAACCGTTGAAGGGGGGCAGTCCGGAGATGGAAACGCAGCCGATAAGAAACAGGGCGGATGTCCATGGGAGCAGGTGGATCAGCCCGCCCATCTCCTCCATATTGCGCTCATGGGTGGCATGGATGACAGCGCCGGCCCCCATGAAGAGTAGCCCCTTGAAGAGGGCATGATTTAGGGTGTGGTAGAGCGCCGCCACCAGGGCCAGGGCTGCCAGGGCCGGGAAATGGAAGGAGGTGAAGATCATTGCCAGGCCGAGGCCGATCAGTATGATACCGATATTTTCCACCGAATGGTAGGCCAAAAGCCGCTTGAGATCGTGCTGCATCAGGGCGTAGAGCACCCCCAGCACCGCGGAGAGAAGGCCGAAGACCAGTACAATCCCGCCCCACCACCAGGGGAAGTCCCTGATCAGGTCAAAGGCAACTCGCACCATGCCGTAGATGGAGGTCTTCAGCATCACGCCGCTCATCAGGGCCGAAACATTGGAGGGAGCCACCGGATGCGCCTCAGGCAGCCAGACGTGGAGCGGGATCACTCCGGCCTTGGCGCTGAATCCGAAGAAGGCCAGGAAAAAAGCGGCGGCAGCCCATTCGGGCGAAAGCCGGGCGCTGCGCATGGCGTCGAAGGTGTAGCCGTCAAAGCGGTCGAAGCCGGAGGCCAGACCGGCCATGACCCCGAAGGAGAGCAGTATGGCAATGGCCCCGACATGCGCCACCAGCAGGTAGATATAAGCGGCCCGCCTGTTCTCCGCCCGTTCGTCCTCGAACATGACCAGGAAATAGGAGGCAGCCGCCATCAATTCCCAGGAAAGGAGGAAAAAATAGGCGTCGTCAGCCAGTACCACCATCAGCATGCCAGCCAGGAATAACAGATAGAACAGCACCAGCGGGGTAACCGGCCGATGGCCGAGATAACCGCGCACATAACCGATGGAGTAGATGGATACAAAGGTGGAGAGGAGGCCGATGACAACCAGAAAAAAACCGGCCAGGGGATCGAGCCGGAGGTTGAAGGGGAGTCCTGGTAGTCCAAGCGCAATTGCGGCAGCTGCATTTGTCCCGTGCAACAGTGTCAGAAAACCAGCCAGGACAGCCGTGAACGAGGCCAGGGTGGCCAGGGAGAAGGCAAGCGGGATCAGGAACCGTTCCCAGCGGGACAAAAACGGGCTCAGGGCCGCCGTAAACAGCAGCAGCAGAACAGAAAAACCGGCCAGGTCGAGCGGTGGCATCGCAAGGGCCTCCTAGGATGTACCGTGGGGCGAATTTGAAGTGGGGGAGGCATAAAATTGATACACGTTACAAAAAGTTATAACGCCTATCAAAAATATATGGTATAAATATTCACACGTCAATACAATTATGAGACGTACAAACAACACACGACACATATACAATGGTGATTGCCGTCATGCCGAACACGCGATTGAATATCACGTTGCCAACTCCGATCGTGGACGATATAAAGGCTCTGTATGGGCAGCGGGGATTGAGCCAGTTCCTGGAGGAAGCGGCCAGGGAAAAACTTGAAAAGGTGAAAAAGAAGTCGTACAAAGGGCTGATTGAAGGATATACATCCACAGCCGAAGATACAAAAGAAGTGCTCAAAAAATTCGAAGCTGCGGTAACAGAGAAACGGGATGTTTAAACGCGGCGGTATCTATGCAGTCAGTCTGCCCCATGCCGATACACATGAACCGGAGGTTTGCCCCTGCCTCGTAGTGAGTAATAATATCAGTAACGAGTATTCTCCGGTCGTGACCATTATTCCCCTGAGTTTTACCCGCCTGGAAAAGATTTACGACTTTGAGACGCTCTTGCCGGCTTCGGGCAGTGGGTTGGGAAAAGATGCCAAGATCAGCTCCCACATTCTGATTACCATCGACAAGACCAATGTGATTGGAGACCGGCTCGGTTTTATCAATAAGTCACTCATGAGCCAGGTTGAGAGGGCGCTCTGTTTGCAACTCGGCATTGAGGAAACGCCTGGATACCCTAAAGGATATATCAATGCTGCTTGAACCGTCCGAGGCCGCACAGGCTTTGAATGTCGATGAAAAGACCGTCGTGCGCTGGATCAAAAAAGACAACTTGCCCGCAGAGTCTATCCAGGGAGATTACCGGATCAATCCGGTGGACCTTTTGGAATGGGCAACGGAGCGCGGAATAAAGGTTAATCCGGCCCTGTACAAGATGCCCGATGCAGATAACCGTCCGTTGCCGACCTTGAGCCAGGCGCTGCAAGCCGGCGGCATCCATTGCGGTTTTACGGGTAATGACAAAGAAGCTGTGCTGAGAAATGCCGTAGCAGTTCTGGACTTGCCGCCGGAAATCGATCCCGAGTTCATCCTTCAGGTGCTGCTGGCGCGCGAGGCGATGGGAACAACTGCGGTCGGCGATGGTATCGCCATTCCTCATGTGCGCAATCCGATCCTGGTGCAGTTGCCCGTCCCTAAGATCGCCCTCTGTTTCCTCTCGCAGCCGGTTGATTTCGGGGCATTGGATGGTAAACCGGTACAGATGCTGTTCACCATCATCTCGCCGACCATCAGGATGCATCTGCACCTGCTCTCAAAACTGGCCTATTGCTTACGGGACCAACGCTTGCGAGACATCCTCGGCAAGAAATGTGATGCCGATGCGATCATGAGTGTTATTCTTGAAATAGAAAATGGTATCGGGAGAGCCGCCTCATGACCGGCGACCTAACGGCAAACCTTCCCGCCATTTTTCTCATAGGAGCGGCATTAACAGCTGCTCTTTCAGGCGCGCCGCTCCTTTTGCGCTTTATGAACCCGGCTTTCGGTCAGCGGCTGGCGACGCTGGCGATGGTCGTGTCGGCGGCGGGAGGGCTCGTTGGCGCCGTCATGACGCTACTCTGTCGCCACCACGTTACCTATCGGTTGGCATGGCCGTTCCCATTCGGCCCTGCTGAATGCGGAGTCGATCCGCTCACCGCCTTCTTTGCCCTGCCGATCCTTATTGTTGCCGCGTGCTGCAGCATCTATGCCCTGGACTACTGGCCTGCAACGAACAATCCCCGCACGGTTCGCAAGTTGACGTTTTTTTTCGGCCTTTTGGTCTCTTCAATGCTCTTCGTCATCATGGCTCGTTCGGCCGGCCTGTTTCTTTTGGCCTGGGAGATAATGGCGCTTGCCGCCTACTTCACTATCACCACCGATGACCATACGCCCGAAGTGCGCGATGCCGGCACGCTTTACCTGATCTGCACCCATACGGGAACCATGGCCCTGTTCGCCCTGTTCGCCCTGTTGAAAAGCCTTTCCGGCTCCTTCGCTTTTCCAGGTGCCGGTACGCTTACTGCCGCGGCGCCGCTGGCTACCGTCATATTCTGGGTTGCCCTGTTCGGTTTTGGCTTCAAAGCCGGCCTCATGCCGCTTCACATCTGGCTACCGTCAGCTCACGCCAATGCCCCCAGTCACGTGTCCGCAATCATGTCCGGCGTCGTGCTCAAAATCGGCATCTACGGTCTACTGCGCACCTTGTCGTTTTTTACAGGGATACCACTCTGGTGGGGCATGGTCATCATTGTCCTCGGCATGGCGTCGGGGATCGTCGGCGTACTCTTTGCTTTGGGACAGCACGATCTCAAGCGCCTGTTGGCCTATCACAGCATCGAAAACATCGGCATCATCACCATGGGGATCGGCACGGCACTGATCGGCGCCGCAACCGGATCACCCATCCTTGTTCTTTTGGGACTGGCCGGCGCACTCTTGCACGTGTTGAATCATGCCACCTTCAAGGCGCTTCTGTTTCTTGGCGCCGGTTCCGTCATTCATGCGGTTGCAACCAGGGAAATTGACCGCATGGGAGGACTGCTGCGTCCCCTGCCTTGGACTGCTGTTTCGTTCATTATCGGCGCCGTGGCAATTTGCGGACTGCCGCCGCTCAATGGTTTTGTCAGTGAGTTCCTGATCTACCTCGGATTCTTCAACGGAACTATTTCCGGCAGCGGTGTTGGAGCCATTGGCACCGCCCTCGCAGCTCCGGCCCTCGCCTTGATCGGTGGTCTGGCAGTCGCTTGTTTCGTCAAGGTAGTCGGCGTAGTTTTTCTCGGATCATCTCGTTCACCACTCCCGGCGCCCATCCATGAGGCAACGTGGACAATGCGGCTCCCCATGATGATTTTGGCTTTTGTCTGCCTTGCCATCGGTGTGGCGCCTGTGGCAGTAGCCCCTCTTCTGGAATCGGCCGTAAGCGACTGGCTGCCACGCTCGACAGGGTCCGTTTCCTTGGCGGCTGTTGCTCCCCTGGCCTGGATTTCCATCCTTGCTCTCGCCCTGCTTGCCGTGACGATATGCGTTTTGTTCTGGTACCGCGGCAGGGTGAAAAAAGCGACCTTCACCACCACCGGCACCTGGGGGTGCGGCTATCTCGAACCGAGCAGCAGAATGCAATACACTGCGTCTTCCTTTGCCGACATGCTGGTGAACCTCTCTGCCGTTATTCTGCGTCCCAAGCGGCACATGCCACACATAATCGGGCCATTCCCTGCTGATCATCATTTTGAGAGCCATGTGCCGGAAACCGTTCTCGAACGGATATACCTACCCCTCTTTTCGCGGCTCTATGAGAGGTTTTTGCCCATCAGGAGACTACAGCAAGGGCATTTGAACCTCTACATCCTCTACATCTTGATCACCCTGGTCGCACTTATCGTCATCAGTCAGCCATGAGCGTTAATAAGCACCCTTGATATTTTGACCTGAGTTCATGTATGTGAACAAGATGAAAATGCCTTTGGCCTACGCCGAACAAATGTATGTTCTTCGCGACCACATTAATTTTGTGAGTGAACGGTATAATAATGTCGCTGAAAAGGCCTGATGGGGTATTTTGAACAAGGCTGCCGGCAGTCACTAAAGCCACCCTTTCGGGTGGCTTTCTTCGTTTTGAGGCGGTATAAAGAGGGGACGCGCGAAGAAGGCGTGCCGGTAGGAGAAATCGGGAGGAGAAAAGGATTGTCGGGAATTCTCACATTGATCTTTGCCGTCACCTGTGGAGGTGTTGTTGCAAATCTCTATTACAGCCAACCGCTATTGGCCAACATTGCGGCAGAGTTTCAAGTCTCGACCGCCAAGGCCGGGCTGCTGGTGACCGTGACGCAGATCGGATATGCCAGCGGCCTTGTCTTCCTGGTCCCCCTGGGCGATACGCTCAACAGACGCCGGCTGACCATATGCCTCTGCGCCTTGACTGCGGTTGCGCTTTTGGCCGCCTCCTGGAGCCCGTCATACCATCTGTTTGGTATCGCGTTGGTGATGGTCGGCCTTTCATCGTGCGCTGTCCAGGTGCTCGTTCCCTTTGCGGCCTCCCTGGCGCCCGATGCGACGCGCGGGCGGGTCGTTGGCACCGTCATGAGCGGCTTGCTTCTCGGAATCCTGCTGGCGCGGACGGTCTCGGGCCTTATTGCCGGGTTTGCCGGATGGCGTGCCGTCTATATCTTCGCATTTTGCGCCATGACGGTCCTGATCGCCCTGTTGGGAAAGATGCTGCCACCCGACCCGCCACGGCTCCATACCCCGTACCTGCAGCTTCTGAGTTCGACCGGCCGCATGGCGCTCGAAGACGCGACACTGCGCGACCGTTCTCTTTACGGCGCCCTTGCTTTTGCCGCCTTCAGCCTGCTCTGGACCGGGCTGACGTTCGTACTCAGTGCGCCGCCTTATAGCTTCAGCGAAAGCAGGATCGGCCTCTTCGGACTGGCCGGGGCTGCCGGGGCCTTCTCCGCCTCGGGTGCCGGCCGTTTGGCGGATAGGGGCAGAAGCCGTTTCGCCACCGGCCTCTTCGGGGCAGCGATAACCGCATCATACGGGCTGATCTGGCTCGGCGGGCGCAGTCTGGCTGCGATGATCGCCGGGGTGATTCTCCTTGACATCGGGGTACAGGGGTTGCACATCACCAACCAAGGGGTAATCTACCGCGGCAATTCCGATGCTCGCAGCAGGGTAACCACAGTTTACCTGACATCGTATTTCATCGGAGGCGCCTTGGGGTCCACCCTTGCGAGCGCCGGCTATGCATGGGGCGGATGGCCTGCAGTATCGGCCTGCGGCGCAGCCATAGGAGGGATGATCCTCCTTCGCTGGCTGCTCGGTGACATTAAACAGACCGGTTGGTCTGTTTAATGTTGACGAGACACGAGAGCGGTATATGCTCGTATAATTTGAGAAGGGAAACCCCATGAAACGACCCGCAATCAGGATGAACTAGGGAAACTTCCCCTATTTTTACGCATAAAAACCGGGAAGTGTCCGTACGCAGTAACAGTTGACTATCTAACGGGTTTAAGTCCCGTCCGGGGAGTTGTCCGTTCACCCCGGTAGCTCAAGGGAGCGGCGTCTTGGCAACCAGGGGTCGTAAGTTCCCAATTGGCAAAGCAGCAGGCCGTAACGCAAGTGAACCTGTATGTAGCCTCGTTAAACCTTCATTGGAGATGCCGACCCGGTGCGGACTCGAACCGGATTTACAAGCTGAGCAAATTTGACAAAGGGGGGGGCGAATAGACCCTGCATTTGTGCTAAATTAGTGATAAAGACGTCCAGAATAGATAGAAATAAATGGAAAGCGCATTAAGAGATGGAAAACAATTTTATCCATAAAATCAGGGTATTTGAGGAAAACGGGCGGGTTATAAGGCAATTATAGATTTTGATAAATTTTCTACACAAAATTTTTACAGCCCCGCGAAACTAAATTTTAATATTGCCGAATGACGCCGGCTGTGCGATAACCTGTTGAAATATCATTGAACCGGCATCAGGTCATTATTCCATGCCTGCGTCGTCACCTGCCGGTGGGAAACGGCAGCTACCCTTACTGTAACAGCCTGCTAAAGAACATGCAGCGGTTCTACTATGGAAAACAGATTCTTTACCCGCCACAGCCTTGACCAATTACCGGGGACCATCTCCACGGTCCTGCTCATATTGCCCGACAAGTTTGTGATTGAATCGCAACTTGTGGATATCAGCAGCCACGGGCTGAAGCTCTCCATCCCCCCTACGCCTATTCCCCTGGCAATCCCCAGAAAGGCTGAGACCGCGGATGTCGTTCTTCATGCCTCGCGCCTGCGCCTTACGTGCAGGTGCATCTATTCCGCCTATAACCCGGACGGCAGCATGCTCATGGGTATGCATGTCTTCGACCCCCATCAGCAGGGCCTGTTGCGCGGTCTTCTGGAGGAATGCGGTTAGTTCGCCGCAAAATAGATAGAGGAGGCGTATGAGTATGGTTTCAAGGTGGCTGATTGCCCTTGTCCTTTTGGTGACGGCCATGCCGATTCAATCGGTTTCCGCTGCCGGTGGCAACGACTACGAGATACCCTTGAGTGATCTCAAGAAGGTGGAGAAGAAGAAACCGAAGAAGGCGGAGACCAGGAAGCGCAAGGAAAAGAAAAAGACAGATACAACAACCCAGGAGACGCCGCGTGAGGTCTCAGGTGCTGCTGCGCCCGGCCAGCCCGCTCCCTTGGCGCCTGAAACGGCCCAACCAGGTGCAGAGGTCATGAAAACGCCGGACAGCGCCCACATCAGCCATGAGCCTTACAGCTATGTGGCGCCCGGCAAACGCACCGTCATCAAGGCCGTCATCAGCCGGGAAGCGGTGCAGTCCGTACGGTGCCGGTTCCGCTCGTTGGACAAGGGGGGCTATGCCTCTGTAGCGATGGCTAAGGCGCCGGGAAGCCAGTATACCTATGTTGCAACCCTGCCTGCGCTGGAACCGGGGGCGGCAGCGCTCCGTTACCGCTTCATCGTTGTCGACGCTTCGGGCAATCAGACCTACAGCCAGGAATTCGTTATTCCCGAGAATCCAACCTCCGCCATGCCCGGCTGGCAGCAGGACCCCGGCAAGGAGCCGGTCAGGGCCACCCTGGAGAATCCCCGGCAGCCTCTTGTGGGATTCTCGGATGTAGTCATGGAGAATGCCGATAAGAAGTGATACCAATTCCAAATCAAGGCGCNNTCCTTGATTTGAAATCGGTATAAAGTGGTGTTTATTACGGCCCGTCCTGGGCCGTGATGCTGCCGCCTCACGTAAAGCCCGAGCCGGCCGTGCAGGCAAAACAATGGTCGCCCACCGGTATGGGGGTCCCTGCCGCGGGGAGTTCGGAGAGTTGGGCGATATGAATCCGCTGCTCGCCATGGTGCAGCCCGGCCGCCAGGTTGAAGTCGCAATCGTAGATGAATCCGTCCCAGTTTACCGAGATAAGCGATCGGCACATCAAGCCGGGCAGGGTACAGGGGTTGAAGCTCCCCTCCAGCCTCGACAGATAGGCGTCCAGGTTGCCGGAGCGCTCCAGCCAGGCGCGGAAGCGGCCCAGCGGCGCGTTGGCAAAGGTGTAGAGATGGTTGAAGCTGATGGCGTAACGCCGCTCCAGTTCCAGATGGAACCTTTGTTCCGTCTCTCCCTGGGGGGCGGGGAGGAAGGCCCCAGTGGGGTTGGAAACCAGATCGAGCTCCAGGCCGCTCCCTGCCACGCCATACCCCAGCCCATTCAGCCGTCTGATCATGGCGATGCTTGTCTCCCACACCCCGCCGCCGCGTTGGGCCTCGGTCTGGGCTGCATTGGCGGCCGGCAATGAGGCCGTTAGCGCCACGCCATGGTCACGGCACAACTCCGGCAACGCGCCGGATTCGGGCCGCGTCAGTGCCGCCAGGTTGGTGCGCACGATCAGCTTGGGAGTCAGGACCGCCAGGCCGCTGACCAGGCGGGGAAGCCGGGGCAAAAGCTCCGGCGCGCCGCCGGTGATGTCGATGGCGGCGAAGCTGAAGCGGCCGGCGCAGGCGATGACCGCCTCCACCGTTTCGTGTCCCATCGCCTCCACCCTGTCCGGTCCGGCCTCCAGGTGGCAGTGGCGGCAGGCCAGGTCGCACGTCCGGCCGATGTTGATCTGCAGCGTCGAGGTTGCGCCGCGGGTCAGCTCCAGGCCGTGCCGGCGTAGGGTATCTGAAAATCGGGAAGGATTCACAGCGAAAGTTTTTCGGCAATCTTCCTCATCTGGACGCCGTGCACCAGCGATGCCCCGCCGCGGATGGCGTTGGTCACGTGCAGCGCCTCGGTCATCTCCTCCAGGTTGGAACCCTTCTCCAGGCATGCCGTGGTATAGGCGTCGATGCAGTAGGGGCACTGCACGGCATGGGCCACGGCCAAGGCGATCAGTGCCTTTTCCCTTTCGCTCAGGGCGCCTTCGGCAAAGACCGCTCCGTAGTAATCGAAAAATTTGGCGGCCAGGTGGGGGGCGTCCTTGCCGATGTCGCCGAATGCGGCCAGGTCGGCCGGGTCGTAATAGGTTTCCATGGGTTGTTTCTCCTTGTAAGGTTTATTCTGCCATACCGATTCCAAATCAAGGCGCTNNCCTTGATTTGAAATCGGTATAACCGCAAGGTCAGCTTGGTCGAGGCTTTTGGGGGCGTGATTTTTCCCCTTTCAGCCGATTGTACAGCGCCGGCAGCAGCGCGAACAGGCCAAGGAGCGCAAAAGAGCCCAACACCCGCGGAGAGGCGATGTCGGAGAGCGACGTAATGGTGGTCAGGCTGGCCCCGGCTTGCACATAGACGAAGCCTCCGGGGATGATGCCGATCATGGTGCCGAGAACAAAGGTGCGTAGCGGCAGGCGCGTCAAACCTGCCGCCAGATTGATCAGAAAAAAGGGGAACAGCGGCACCAGCCGCAGAAAAAGCAGGTAGTTGAGGCCGCGGGCCTCCAGTTCCCTGTTCAGGGCCTCCAGTTTCGTGCCGAACCTGTTCTGGATTGCATCGCGCAGCAGATAGCGGGTCACCAGGAAGGCCAGGGTCGCGCCGATGGTGGCGGCGCAATTGGCGTAGACCGTCCCCATGACAGTGCCGAAGATGGCGCCGGCGGCCAAGGAAAGAACGGCTGCACCGGGGAGCGACAGGGCGGTCTGGATGATGTAGATGGCCATGAAACCGGCTACCATGGCGGTCCTGTGGGCGGCATGGTACTCCACCAGGTTCTGGCGGTTGGCCTTGAGGGCCTCCAGGGTCAGGAAGCGCCCCAGGTCGAACCAGATGAACACGCACACAGCCACGCCGCCAGCCAAGGCGATCAGGATCTTTTTCCACTGCATATGAGCCTACTCCCGCCCGGCAGGCACGCTTCGGCCCTTGGCCGCCTGCCATTTCGCCGCCGCAGACCAGACCCGCAGTCCCGGCGCCGGCCACTACCAGGTTGTAGCGTCCCGCCGGTTGAGGGTTGACCCAGCCGCTGGGGCGGACATTATCCCGCAGGTCCCGGTTTTCCGGGGTGTCGGGCGCTATGACCGGCGCCTCGTTCACGGTGTTTTGACAAACTGCATGGCCGCCGAGTTCATGCAGTACCGCAGCCCGGTCGGTTTGGGGCCGTCGTCGAAGACATGTCCCAAGTGCGCTTCGCAGCGGCTGCACACCACCTCGGTGCGTTTCACGAAAAGGCTGTTGTTCGGCCGCAGGGTGACGTTTTCCGGGGCCGCCGGCTCCCGGAAGCTGGGCCAGCCGGTGCCGGATTCAAACTTGGCGTCCGAGCTGAAAAGATCGTTGCCGCAGCAGATGCAGCGGTAGATCCCTTTCTCATGGTTGTTCCAGGTGGCTCCGGTGTAGGCCTGCTCGGTCCCCTTTTCCCGGGTTACTTGGTATTGCTCCGGAGTGAGCAGCTTGCGCCACTCGGCATCGCTCTTGATAACCTTGTCGCTCATGATATACCCCTTCTGCGCCACGGAATAGAGCCGGATGCGGGAAGTCCCGGCCGGTGCGGTTCCGGTCGCCGTGGCCTGTGGCGTGCCTCCGCTGTTGCTGCAGGCGCCTGCCAGTGAACAGAGCATGATGGCGGCCAAAAGGATGTGTTTCAGTTTCATGGGATACCCCCGTGTCGTAGAATACCGGATGTCCTTTCTTAGTGCCCGGCCGCGTCTCCCCACAGCTCTTTGAGCCGTTTGTCCCGGCCGCAGGCGGTGCGGTAGAACCTGTAGCGGATCGGATTCTTCTTATAGTAGTGCTGGTGGTGCTCCTCAGCCGGATAGAACTCGCCGGCCGGGGTGATCTCGGTCACGATCTCCTCCCTGAATGGCTTTTTCTTTTCCAGCGCCTCCTTTGACTGTTGCGCCAGGCGGCGTTGCTGTTCGTTGTGATAGAAGATGGCGCTGCGGTACTGATGCCCGCTGTCGCAGAACTGGCGGTCCTTTACGGTGGGGTCGATGTTGTGCCAGTATACCGCGAGGAGCTTGTCATAGCCGATCCTGGCCGGATCGTAGACGATCTGTACCGATTCGGCGTGGCCGCCGCCGCCGGAAACCTCCTCGTAGGTCGGGTTCTTCGTCCGACCGCCGGTATAGCCGGAGTTCACCGAGACCACCCCGGGCAGTTCGTCAAAGGGGTGTTCCATGCACCAGAAACAACCGCCGGCGAAGGTGGCCTTCTCAAGGGTGACCGCGGCTGCGCTCACTGTCGTTGCCGTACAGGCCTGGACTGCCGCGAATGCCAGCGCAAGCCCGATCATTGCCGGTCGTAATGGTCGCTTCATGAGCAAACTCCTTTCGCCGGGTTCTGCTATGAACCTGTAGAGGTAATTATACCTCTTTTGTCATGTGTTGCCATGAGGGAGTGAAATCCGGTGGGTGAGGCGGAAGGCCTGGTGAACGGTGAATGGGGAACGGTGAATCGTTACAGCATCTTGCGCAGGTATTGGCCGGTGTAGGACTTGGTGTCCTTGGCCACCTGCTCCGGGGTGCCGGTGACGATGATCTCGCCCCCCCGGTCGCCCCCCTCGGGACCCAGGTCGATGATGTGGTCGGCGGTCTTGATCACGTCCAGGTTGTGCTCGATGATGACGACGGTGTTGCCGGCATCCACCAGACGCTGGATCACCTCCAGAAGCTTGCGGATATCATCGAAATGCAGGCCGGTGGTCGGTTCGTCCAGGATGTAGATGGTGCGGCCGGTGGCGCGGCGGGCGAGTTCCTTGGACAGCTTGACCCGCTGGGCCTCGCCGCCCGAGAGGGTGGAGGAGCTCTGGCCGAGGGTGAGGTAGCCGAGCCCGCAGTCGGACATGAGCTTGCACACCTGTGAGAGCTCCGAATGGAACGCGAAGAACCCGGTCGCCTCGTCAAAGGTGAGCTGGAGGACGGCGCCGATCGAGCGGCCCTTCCACGTCACGTCGGAGAGCTCGGGGCCGTACCTCGTGCCCCGGCAGTCGTCGCAGGGGAGGTAGGTGTCGGGCATGAAGGCCATCTCGAGGCGGATGCGGCCCGCCCCGTCGCAGGTCGCGCACCGGCCGCCCGCGGTGTTGAAGGAGAACCGTGAGGCGGTGTACCCGCGGATCTTGGACTCGGGCAGGGATGCGAAGAAGCCGCGGATCAGGTCGAAGATGCCGAGGTAGGTTGCCGGCGTGGAGCGGGGCGTCTTGCCGATGGGGGACTGGTCGACCTCGATCACCGAGCGAAGGGACTGCGCGTCGAGCAGCTCGCCGAAGCGCGGGCCGCCCTCGCCGGAGCGGCGCGCGAACTCCTTGCCGGTGAGCCTCTGCCTGCGCTGCTTTATCGCGCACTCGACCGCGGGGCCCAGCACGTCGCGGAAGAGGGTCGACTTTCCCGCCCCGCTCGGCCCCGCGACCATGGTGAGGCGGCCCTGGGGGATACGCAGGTCAAAGCCGGAGAGGTTGCGGTGCCTCGCCCCCCTGAGCTCGATCCAGGCGACGTCACCCCTGCCGACACCGCGGTAGGCGCCCCGCAGCGGATGGCGGATCCCCCGCGACAGGAAGACGCCCGTGAGCGAGGAGCCGTTGGCCCTTATCTGCGCGGGGGTACCCTGCGCCAGGAGCTCCCCGCCGTGCACGCCTGCGGCGGGCCCCAGGTCGATGATGAGGTCGGCCTTCGCCATCAGCTCGTCGTCGTGCTCGACGACAAGGAGCGTGTTGCCCTTGTCCCGCAGCGCGAGGAGGGTGGAGATGAGGCGCCTGTTGTCGCGCGCGTGCAGGCCGATGCTCGGCTCGTCCAGGACGTACAGGACCCCCGCCAGGTTCGTTCCGAGCTGTGCCGCCAGCCTTATCCGCTGGGCCTCGCCGCCGGAAAGCGTCTTCGTCGGCCGGTCCAGGGAGAGGTATCCGAGGCCCACGTGGTCCATGAACCTTAGCCTTTCGCCGATCTGGGGCACGATGTCTCGCGTGATGAGCGTCCCCCTCTCGTCGAGGTCCAGGGAACCCAGGCTCGCTATGAGCTCGGACGGGGGAAGGGCGAGGAGCGCGGGCAGGGAGAGCGGGGCCCTTCGACCCCGAAAGTGGAGCTTAACCGACCTCGACACCCGGTTGAGCCTCGCCCCGTGGCACTCGGGGCAGGGCCTGCCGCCCTCGCCCCTCTCGTCCCCTCCCTCGAGGCCCAGCTGGCGCAGGCGGACCGTGTTCTCGTCCTCATCCTCGTCCTCGGGCTTCTCCATCCAGGGATAGATCCGGCCGTACCCCCTGCACGCGGGGCACCACCCGCGCGAGGAGTTGAAGGAGAAGTCCTTGGGGTCCAGCTCGGGGAAGGACTCGCCTGTCCCGACGTCGGTCCGGGTGGTCGAGAACCATGAGATCACCTCGCCCCGCGGCGTCAGCAGGAAGCAGGAGCCCTTGCCGACCTCGAGGGCCCGCTCGAGGGCCCTGCCCGGCCTCGCGTCCCCCCGGAGGTCGGCCACGACCACCTCGATGTCGTGCTCCTTGTAGCGGTCCAGCTTCTGGAAGCCCGCCGCGGGAACAAGCCGGCCGTCGGCCCGCATGAGCGCGTAGCCCTGCCTCCCGATCCAGTCCGCAATCGGCTGGTGGTGCCCCTTGCGGCCGCGGATGAGCGGGGCGCACAGGTAGAGGTGCTTCGCTCGCCTCGCCCTGGGCGAGGCGAGCACGCGGCCCAGGAGCTTCCTGAGCGCCGCCGGGGAGAGGGGGGTCACCGCGCAGTCCGTGTCCGGGTGGTGCTGGACGCCGAGGCGGGCGTAGAGCAGGCGCAGGTACTGGGCCACCTCGGTTATCGTGGCGACCGTCGACTTGAGCGAACCCCGCGTGACCCGCTGCTCGATGGCGACAGCCGGGGGAATGCCGGTCAGCCGGTCGACCTCGGGCCTCGGCAGCTGCTCGACGAACTGGCGGGCGTAGGGCGACATCGACTCCATGAACCGCCGCTGCCCCTCGGCAAACACGATGTCGAAGGCGAGCGTGGACTTGCCCGAGCCCGACACTCCGGTGACGACCGTCAGCTGGCGGAGCGGGAACGAGACCGACAGGTTCTTGAGGTTGTTCTCGCGGGCGCCCACGACCTCAATCGTGCTCCTTGGCGAGGGGGCTTCGGTCTCCCCCTCGGCGGCCAGGGCGCCCGGCGCGTCTGCCCCGGCCGCGCCGGCGAGCGCCGCGCTCAGGTAGGGGGACGTCGCGGTGCCCGCCGAGGCGACCTCCTCGGGTGTCCCCTCGGCCACGATGCGGCCCCCTCCCGCGCCCGCCTCCGGGCCGATCTCGATGATCCAGTCGGCGGACCTGAGAACGTCGACGTTGTGCTCGATGACCACCAGGCTGTGGCCGCGCTCGACGAGGGCGTGGAGGACCTCGAGGAGCCTGCCCACGTCGTGGCGGTGGAGCCCCGTGGTGGGCTCGTCCAGGAGGAGGAGGGCCCCCTTGTCCCCGGGCAGCGCTCCCAGGTAGCGCACGAGCTTGAGCCTCTGCGACTCCCCGCCGCTCAGCGTGTTGAGGGGCTGGCCGAGCGAGAGGTAGCCCAGGCCCACGGACTCGAGCAGCGAGAGGCGGTGGCGGATCTGCGCCGAGTCCCCGAAGAGGCCGAGCGCCTGCCTGACGCTCATCGCGAGGAGACCCGCCACGGTTGTGCCGTTCCACTCGATCGCGAGGACCTCCGGCTTGAACCTTCGCCCCTCGCACACCGGGCACGGCACGAAGACGTCCGAGAGGAACTGCATCTCCACGCGCTCATAGCCGAGTCCCTGGCACTGGTCGCACCGGCCGTCGCCGCTGTTGAAGGAGAAGCTCGAGGGCCCGAGGCCCGCCTCCTGGGCGCCCGCGGTGGCGGCGAAGAGCTCGCGGATAAGGTCCCAGGCCTCCACGTAGAGGGCCGGGTTGGAGCGGGGGGTCCTCGAGACCGGCCCCTGGTCCACGAGGACGGGCTCCGACACGCCGTCGGCGCCGCTGATCGAGGCGACCGAGGCGGGATCCTCCGTCGCCCGGCCCCGCAGGGCGAGGAGCCCTTGGAAGATCACGTTGTCCAGGAGCGTCGACTTGCCCGAGCCGGAGACCCCGCTCAGGCACACGAAACGCCGGAGAGGGATCGCGACGTCCAGGGACCGGATGTTGTGCTTGCTTGCGCCGACGAACCCGAGGGAGGGAAAACCGGGGCCGACGGGCCGGCGCTCCAGGCGCCCCTCGATCCGGCGCCGCCCCGAGAAGTAGGCGCCCGTGATGCTCGCCTTGTCCCCGAGCATCTGCGCCACCGTGCCCTGGAAGACGACGTGCCCGCCGAGCGCCCCGGGCTCGGGCCCGATCTCTATCACGTGGTCGGCGGCCCGGATCATCGACTCGTCGTGCTCGACCACGACCACGGAGTTCCCCGTGCCGGAGAGGGAGCGGATTATGGCGACAAGCCTGTCGATGTCCCGCGGGTGCAGGCCCACGCTCGGCTCGTCCATGACGAAGAGCGTGTCGACAAGCGAGGTGCCGAGGCAGCCCGTCAGGTTGACGCGCTCCACCTCGCCCCCCGAGAGCGTCCGCGAGGGCCGGTCGGGAGTCAGGTAGCCGAGCCCGACCTGCTGGAGGTAGCTCAGGCGCGTCACGATGGATTCGAAGGCGATCTCCGCCTGCCGGCCCCCCGACGAGGGCCGCGCCTCCCCGACGAGCTCGCGAAGGCGGTCGACCGGCAGCGCGTAGAGCCCGGGCAGCGTGTGCCCCTTCCATTTCCAGCAGAGCGCCTCGGGCTGGAGCCTGGCCCCTGCGCAGTCCGGGCACGTGTTGTACGAGCGGTAGCGCGAGAGGAAGACGCGGACGTGCATCTTGTAGGTCGTCTTCTCGAGCCACCGGAAGAATCCCTTCACCCCGTACCAGTACTTGGGCCAGGTCTTCCCGTTCTCCTCCCCGTAGCCGGGCTCCCCGTCGATCACGAAGGCCTGCTGCTCGGCCGTGAGACTCTCGAAGGGGATGTCCGTCGGGATCTTCCTCCTCCTTGTGAAGATGCGCAGGTCGTCCATCGAGCTGCTGTAGACGGCGCCGTCCCAGCAGCGCAGCGCGCCCCCGTCTATGGAGAGCGAGCGGTCCGGGATCGCGAGCCGGTAGTCGATCTCGATCACCCGCCCGAAGCCGCGGCACCTGGGGCAGGCCCCGAGCGGCGAGTTGAAAGAGAAGAGCGGCGGTGTCGCCGCCCTGAACTTCCTGCCCGTCTTGGGCGAGTGGAGCCCGCGGGAGTAGTGCCCGAGCTCCGCAAGGCCCTCCGCGCCGAAGATCCGGACCTCGCCCCTGCCGAAGTGCATCGCCGTCTCAACGGCCTCCGTGAAGCGCGCCCTCTCCGAGGGCTCGACCCTCAGGCGGTCCTGCACGACGAACACCCGGGCGACGCCCGCGAGGGCGGCCGTGTCGCGAAGGAGCTCGTCTATCCTGAGGAGCCGCAGGCCCTCGCCCCCGAGCGGGGCAAGGAGGCGGACGTAGGCCTGGTTCTTCAGGCTCGCGAGGATTTCCCCCCAGGCCAGGCTCCCGGGCCGCGCCACCTCGAAGGCCACCAGGACCTGCGCCGAGGGGCTTCCCGCGAGCGTCTTCCTCCAGATGGACTGCGGGCTGTCGTCCTCGACCTTCTCCCCCGTGGCCGGGTCGAAGCACTCGGCCACGTGGCTGAACCACACCTTGAAGAAATCGGTCAGCTCCGTCATTGTGCCGACCGTGGAGCGGGAGGACTTGACCGTGTTGGTCTGCTCGATCGCGATCGAGGGCCGTATGTTCTCGATCGAGTCGACGCTCGGCTTGTCGAGGAGCTCCAGGAACTGGCGCGTGTAGGCGCTGAAGGTCTCGACGTAGCGCCGCTGCCCCTCGGCGTGCAGGGTGTCGAACACGAGCGAGCTCTTGCCCGCCCCGCTGAGGCCCGTGACGACGACGTACTGGCCCAGGGGCACGTCCAGGTCGAAGCCCTTCAGGTTGTTCTGGCGAACGCCCCGGAGCCGTATGCACTCGGGGGCTCGTCGGGAGCCCCCGGTCCTCGCCGCGTGTGCCCGGGTCATCGGCTGGGAGCGGGGGCCGACGAGCGGATGAGAGACTCAAAGAGGGCGAGGTAGGCCTCGACCTGCCTCCTCGGGTCGAACGAGGCCCGCGCAAAGGCCCGCGCCTCGGCGGCCCTTGCGGCCCGCTCCACCGGGGAGTCGGAGAGGAGGCGCGCCACCGCGGCCCTGAAGCCCTCGGCGTCGCCCTGCTCGAGCATCCACCCCGTGCGGCCGGGCAGGAAGCACTCCTCTATCCCGAGGGCCCGGCACGCGACCGCGGGCAGCCCGTGGGACTGCGCCTCGATCAGGAAATTCGAGAGGGCCTCCTCCCTGGAGGCGTGGACCGCGATGTCGGCCGCACGGTAGCACGGACCCGGGTCGCCCCTGTAGCCGAGGAATTTCACGCGGCCGGCGAGGCCCAGGCTCGCAGCGAGCCTCTCGCAGCGACCCCTCTGCGGGCCCTCGCCGGCAAGCCACAGGTGCCAGTCCCAGTCCCTGGGGAAGCCGGCTGCAAACCGGATCAGGTCCGCCTGGTTCTTCTCGGGCCTGAACATCCCGACCGAGAGGAGGACGGTGGAGGAGGGCGCCGCCCCGAGGGCCGCGCGCATTCCCCCGTCGCGTTCCGGGGACGCGTCGGGGAAGACAAGGGAGTTTGCGATGACCGAGACCCTCGCCCGCTCCAGTCCGTGCCGGGAGACGAGGAGGTCGGCGGCCTCCCTGCTGTTGGTGACAAGGTGCGAGGCCGCCTTAACCGAGGAATAGTAGAGGCCCGGCAGCCTCCCGCCGGCCCTCAGGGTCGCAACGACCCGCGTCCCGAGCCCACGGGCGCCCGCGCCCCGCTGGATGCGCCCGGCGAAGCAGTTCGCGGTCTTGCCCATGCACAGGACGATGTCCGGTGACCCGGACAGGACGGTTGCCTGGAGGCGGGGCGCGAACCAGTCCAGCCCGGTGTCGAAGGGCTGGAGCGAGCGGAGCGGGCAGCCGGCCGTCGGGGCGAGCCTGCCGCCCGGCCGGAATGTGACAAGCTGCGCTCCATGGCCCATTTGGGAGAATTCGCGGGAGAGCAGGATCGAATGGCGCTCGGTCCCTCCGCTCCGGAGATGGTCCTGCAGGACAATGATTTTCATTGCCGGTTGGTCGCGCCGGGGGAGAGTGGCATATCCGATGAACTCACCGTTTCGCCAGCTCCTCGTGCGATGGATCGTGCTCGCCGTCGGCGTCCTTATCGCGACGCAGGTCGTGACCGGCATTCATTGCAGGGACCTCACGGCGCTCGTCCTGGCGGTCCTCGTCCTGAGTTTCCTCAACGCGATCCTCAAGCCGCTCCTGATTCTGTTCACCTTGCCGTTCATATTCGTGACGATGGGGCTTGGGATTGTCGTGATCAATGCCTTCCTGTTCTTGTTTGTGGGCCGCCTTGTGGACGGCTTCACGGTGAGCGGCTTCTGGCCGGCCGTCTGGGGCTCGCTGGTCCTCAGCCTGACGAACCTGGTCATGAGCGGGTTCATGCGCTCGTCGGGCCCGCGCCCGCCCGTGCCGCCCAAGGGCCCGGCCGCCCCCGGGGGCGACGTGATAGATATTTAGTTGCTGACACACCGAAGCGCAGCACGTTGTCGGAATGTCTGAATCCACGGAATACGACCTGATCGTCATTGGGGGAGGGCCGGCGGGCTACGCCGGCGCGATCCGCGCCGGCCAGCTCGGCAAGAAGGTCGCATGCATCGAGCTTGAGCGGGCGGGGGGGACCTGCCTGAACTGGGGCTGCANNAGATGAAGAAGGCCGAGGCCTACGGGCTCTCCGCCACGGGCATCGGGTTCGATTTCGCCAAGGTGAACGAGCGCTCGCGGGTCGTAGCCGGGCAGATGGCGAAGGGCGTCGAGTTCCTGTTCCGCAAGAACAAGGTCGACTACTTCATCGGGACGGGGCTCGTGAACGCGCCGGGCATGGTCTCGATCACCTCGGGAGAGCACAAGGGCAAGTTCTTCAAGGCCAAGAACATCATGGTGGCGACCGGCTGCAAGATGCGGCGGATCCCGGGACTCGAGTTCGACGGGGTGCGGGTCATGACCTCCCGCGAGGCGCTCGCCTCCAAGCATTTCCCGAAGTCGATCGTGATCGTCGGCGCCGGGGCGATCGGGGTGGAATTCGCGTACTTCTACAACGCCTTCGGCTCCAAGGTGACGCTGGTCGAGATGCTTCCCCAGATCCTGCCTGTCGAGGACGAGGACGTCTCCAAGGCGCTCCAGCGGTCCTTCGAGAAGCAGGGGGTCGTGATGCACGTCGGCACCAAGTGCGAGAACTTCAGGGTCGGCAAGGGCTCGGTGAAGGTGGACCTCGTGAGCGGCGAGTCCAGGACGACAATCGAGGCGGAGGTCGTGCTCTCGGCGATCGGGGTCGTGGCCAACCTCGAGGGCGTCCTCGCCCCCACGCTCAAGCCCGAGCTCGAGAAGAACTACCTCAAGGTGGGCGACGACTACCGCACGACGATCCCGGGGATCTACGGGGCGGGCGACATCATCGGCCCCCCATGGCTCGCGCATGTGGCGACCTACGAGGCGATGAGCGCGGTGAACGGGATGTTCGGCCACGGAAAGCCGAAGCGGATCAAGAACTACCCGGGCTGCACCTACTGCCAGCCCCAGGTCGCGAGCATAGGCCTGACCGAGAAGGCCGCCCGCGCGAAGGGCCTGTCGATCAACATAGGCAAGTTCCCCTTCACGGCCTCGGGCAAGGCCGTCGCCTCGGCCGAGACGGAGGGCTTCGTCAAGGTCGTCGCGGATTCCAAGACGGGGGAGATCTACGGGGCGCACATCATCGGCTCGGAGGCGACCGAGCTGATCGCCGAGTACAGCCTCGCCATGGAGCTCGAGGCCACGGTCGACGAGGTGCACCAGACGATCCACGCGCACCCGACGCTCAGCGAGGCCGTGATGGAGGCCGCGGCCTCCTCTTTCGGCGAGGCGATCCACATTTAAGGGCTACTCCGACCTGATCGCAGCCACGGGGTCGACCTTGGAGGCGGCGCGCGCGGGCAGGTAGCTTGCGATGAGCGCGACCAGCGCCAGTACGCCCATGGCCCCGGCCGCAACGGCGGCCCCGCCGCCTTCGATACCGGGCATCACGCTCGCAAGGAGCCTCGTGACGCCCGTGGCGCCTGCGAGCCCCAGGACTGCGCCGGCGATCGCAAGGCCGATGCCGGAGCCCAGGACCAGCCTTCTGATGTCCGCCACGGTGGCGCCGAGCGCCATGCGGATCCCGATCTCCTGGGTGCGCTGCGCCACGGTGCGCGCGATGACCCCGTAGATTCCAAGCGCGGCGAGCGAGAGGCCGAGGAAAGCGAACGCCCCGAGCATCTCTTCGAGCATCCGCAGGTCGAAGGACGAGCGTTCGGCCCTCGCCTCGGCCGACATCAGGCCGGCCAGGGGAAGGTCCGGGTCCGCGGAGGAGGCTGCGGCGGCGATGGCGCCCTGGACGGACCCGAGGGCGCCGGGCTGGGCCCGGACGGCGAACATCGAGTACTCCCAGGGATCCTGGGCCAGCGGGTGGTATACCTGGAAGGCCATGGGACGTTCGTAGACGGCGGCAGGGCGCACGTCGGAGGCGATCCCGACGATGCGGGCCCACTCGGGCTTGTCGGTGTCGGCCCGGGCGATCCTGCGGCCGATGGGATTTGACCCATCGAAGAGAGCGTGCGCCATGCCCTTGTTGATGATCACGACAGGCGCCGAGCCCGCGTTGTCGGCGTCGGTGAACGGCCTGCCGTCGACCAGGTGGATCCCGGTCACCCTGAAGTACTCCGGGGTGACCGCGTCGTAGCTCGCCGCGTTCTCAAGGCCCTTGGCGGGGCGCTCCTGGCCCTCGACAAGGTATTGTCGGGGCCCGAGCGCGTCGGCGTAGGGAAACCCGTGGGCCAGGGCCACGGAGTCGACCCCCGGGATCGAGTGCAGCTCCCCGGCGAGGCGGCGCTGAAATGCGAGGACCTTCTCCGGGGTGTCGTACCTCGCCTTGGGCAGGTCGAACGATCCGACGGCGACGTTGCCGGAGTCCCAGCCGTAGCGCTGGCTGAGCAGGGCGCCTGCGCCGCGCATGAGGAATCCCGCCCCCGCCAGGAGCGTCATCGCCATGGCGAACTGGCCTATCACGAGCAGGCTCCGGAGCCTTCGGTGGCGGGTGCCGACGCTTGCCCCGCGCATCCCCGACTTGATCGCTGTCCCCACGTTCGTCCTCGTGATCAGGAGCGCGGGCGCGGTGCCGAAGATGAACGCGGTCGCGAGGGCCGAGAGGACCGCGAACCCGAGGACCCTCCAGTCGAGCGGGAACTGCATAAGCGATCCGCCGCTGACCAGGCTCTGTGCGCTGAGCCAGTCCGTGGACCAGAGGGCAACAAGGACGGCTGCGGCTCCTCCCGCCGCCGCAAGCACGAGGGACTCGAGCGCGAGCGGCCGCACGAGCTGGAGGCGCGACGCCCCCAGAGCCGACCGGATCGTAATTTCATGGGTCCTCTCGATCGCCCGAGCCAGGACGAAGTTCGCCAGATTGGAGCAGGCGATGAGGAGCACGCAGCTCGAGAGCCCGAGGAGCATGGCTGTCATGATCCTTCCGCGCTGGTTGCCGGTCGAACCCTTCAGGTCCACGCTCCTCCAGCTCGCCTCGCCGTCCTCCTTGGGATGCTCGCGCGAAAGCCGCGCGCC
Source organism: Geobacter sp. (assembly GCA_003151775.1). Lineage (GTDB taxonomy): Bacteria > Desulfobacterota > Desulfuromonadia > Geobacterales > Pseudopelobacteraceae > Oryzomonas. Next base: position 39,753 of record PLYK01000008.1, read on the forward strand.
GATCGCGGCGACCATCGCGTTGCCCTGGGCCGCGGAAACCGAGCCGGAGCGCCTCCCTATGACCCTGACCCAGGATGCGGTGCGCGAGGCGCGCTCGGCGGCGGGGAATGCGAGTGGGCGGAGGATGCCGATCTGCCTGAGCACCCGGCCATCGTTGGCCGACTCGGGCAGGACGCCGACCACCGTATGCGTCTCCCCGCCAATGCGCAGCGTCCGGCCGACGATGTCCGCGGCCGATCCATAACGGCCCGCCCAAAGCGCGTGACTGATCAAGACGACCCGGTCCCTGCCCGGGGTCTCCTCCTCGGCCCGGAAAGGTCGGCCGATCTCGGGACGGATCCCGAGGACGCCGAGGTAGCTGGACGAGATGCGCAGGGCGGTCGTGGCCTCGGCGGTCCGGCCTGCGCCGGAAACCGACGCGTTCTCCTCGGACGATCCCGCGAACTGGCCGAAGGCCGCCTCTGCCGACCGGAGGTCATTGTAGTCGCCGGCCGGGAGGTCGCCGTCGCGGTCTCCCGGCGTCGCACGATAGACCCGGACGAGGGCCGAGGAATCCTCAAAGGGCAGGGGCCTGAGGTAGATCGTGTTCATAAGGCTGAACATCGCGGTGTTCAGCCCGATCCCGAGCGCCAGGGTGATCACGGCGATGGCGGCGAACACGGGGCTCTTGGCTAGGGCGCGCAGGGCGTACTTCAGGTCGTTCATGGCGGGGCGGCTTGCGTCGGATGGTTTGCAGGGGGCGTGCCAAGATCATCCCGTGATGCAACCTGCTTGATCGAAGCGGATTACGAAAAATAGCTCCTCCGGCACTGCGGGCCCCTTGCCCGAAACCGATATTCCGGCCTCCCGGAAGTGGGACGCCGCGGGGCGCCCACGCAATGGCTGGCCATGATCGGCTCTCATGCGCCATTGTCCGGCATGGTCGCTTTGGCGGAACACCACGCAATCCCCCACGTCAACCTCCACAAGCTGGCGAGGATGGCCCTCTTCGGCTTCATCGTGACCTTCATCCTGGCGCGGGCGTTCGTGTTCCTGATCATGGCGCACGAGGTCCCGAACTTCTATTTCTTCCTCCAGGGAACGCATGTCCACCACCTCAACTACGGGATCTTCCTGCTCGCCCTGAACGGCGGCTATGCCGTGTTCCGCCGACCGGTGGGGCGCGGCGCCGAGATCACCGCCCTGGTCTACGGGATCGCCATGGCGCTCACCTTCGACGAGTTCGGCATGTGGCTCCATCTCGGGGGGAGCTACTGGCAGCGCGCGAGCATCGACGCCGTCATCATCGTCGCGGCGGTGCTGGCCCTCTGCGGGTACATGCGCTCGATCGAGCACTTCGAGTCCCGCCACCGGTGGTACTCAGTCGTGCTCCTCGTGGCGCTTGCCGGGTTCGTGTGGGTCCTCTATTCGGCGGGTTTGCGCCTGGGGGACATCGTCGGTCCCAGGCTCCACGATCTCGAGTCCTCCTCGTCCCCCTAGGCGCGGATCTCCCGCAGGAGGCTCGTCAGGTACGGGATCAGCTGCTTCTTNNGGAAGGTCGAAGATCTCGTCCTTCTCCACGTGGGCGTACGTGATCCGCTCGATCAGCTCCGGGTCGCCCTTGACAAGGAGGAGCGAGTTCTGGGTGTTGACGTCCGTCACGAGGAGCGCGGCGAACAGGAGCCTCTCCCTCGCCCGCAGGTCCCCGAGCGCTACGGAGATGCCCTTCGAGCGGTTCCAGAAATTTCCGAAGCCGAGCTCCTCCACCTGGGAGACCGAGAACCGGACGCCCTCCTCCTCGTACACCTTGTGGTCCGAGAGGACGATCGCCTCGGGCGTGCTCGCCTGGATCACCGACCCGGAGGAGAAGATGGCCTCGGCGAGCGCCCGGGGGTCCTCGCCCCCTATCCCGGAAAGCCAGGCGAGGACGTCGGCGTCCTTCTGGGTCGAGGTCGGGCTGTTCAGGTGGAGGGTGTCCGAGATGAGCCCCGACATCATGATGCCGGCGACATCCGCCGAGGGCAGCAGGCCCGCCCTCCGGAAGAGGTCCGCCACGATCGTGCAGGTGGAGCCGACCGGCTCGTTTATGAAGAGGATGGGGGACTGCGTGCTCACGGGCCCGAGCCGGTGGTGGTCGATGATCTCGGTGATCTGGACGTCCTCGGCCCCGCTGACCGCCTGCGAGATCTCGTTGTGGTCGACGAGGACGAGCTTCGTCTGGATCGGCTTGAGGATGTCGCTTTTCGAGAGGACACCGGCGAGCCTTCCGTCGTCGTCCAGCACCATGAGCGCGGGGGCCTGGTGGCTCGCGATCTTCCGGCGCACGTCGCTGATCCTCGCGTCGCGCCCGACCGTGCCGAAGTTCCGGTCGATCACCCGGTCGATCGTGGAGGCGGTCCGGACGACCAAGGCCGTGGTCGAGGAGTCAAAGGGGCTGCTGATGATGCTGACACCCCTTGCCCTTGCCTTCTCCAGGACCTCGTCGTCCACCGGCAGGCTGCCCGAGATGATGATGCCGCGCAGTCCCAGCTCGATCGCCCTCAGCTGGATGTCGCGCCGGTCGCCCACGACGATGAGCGAGCTCGCGGCCGGGATCCGCTCGCGCTCGGAGACCTTCCAGAACGAGCGGATGTCCATGGTCCCAAGGCGCACGTAGAGCTCCTCCCTGCGCATCCCGTCGACGATGTGGATGACGGTCCCCTTGAGCGCCCGCGCGATGTTGGCGAGGGTCCCGTGGACCTGCCGCATGAGCTTGGGCTTGCTGACCCTGGGGATGAAGATGCCGCCGAGGTGGGGGAGGGAGATCGTCCCGACGACACGCAGGTCGGCGTCGACGACCGGCAGGAGGCCGATGTCGTGGCGGTCGATGAGCTCCAGGGCCTCGGCGCAGGTGGCCTCCCAGGGCACCGTGACCACGTTGGACTCCATCATGTCGCGCACGCGCGGCCACACGTCGCTCAGGTACACCGGCAGCGGCTGGCGGAACCGGCTGAGGATCGTGTCGATCCGGGCGTTCGAGTTGCCGCAGCGCGCCGCCACATGGCCCCGTTCCCCCAGGGCCTCCTTGTACGCCGCGTAGGCGATCGCGGAGCAGATGGAGTCCGCGTCGGGGTTGCGGTGCCCGATCACGAAGGTGGTGTTGCTGGGGAGCGCGAAGGGCGCGTTCGACATGGCCGGGCACTGTTGCGGCAAAAAACACCGAATTCAAGGAACTCGACAAGACTTTGGCCCGAATCGTAGGATTCGGGGCAAATGAAGATTTATCTGGACGGCAGGTTCGTGGACGAGGCCGACGCCAAGGTGTCGGTTTTCGACCATGGGCTGCTCTACGGGGACGGGGTCTTTGAGGGGATACGCCTCTACGGCGGCAACGTGTTCCGGCTGGACGAGCACCTCGAGCGCTTCGAGTGGTCGGCGAAGGCGATCATGCTCGAGCTTCCGCTCACCCGCGCCCAGTGGAGCGAGGCGGTGTGCGAGACCTGCCGCGTGAACGGGCTAAGGGACGGGTACATCCGCCTCGTGGCGACGCGCGGGGTGGGCGACCTCGGCCTTGCTCCATGGCTCTGCTCGAAGCCCTCGTACTTCGTCATCGCGAGCAAGATCTCGCTCTACCCGGCCGAGCACTACGAGAAGGGGCTCGCGATCGTCACGGTACCGACCCGCCGGGTCGGCCCCGGCGCGTTTCCCTCGACCGTCAAGTCGCTCAACTACCTCAACAACATCCTCGGCAAGATCGAGGCGAGGCAGGCCGGGGCGCTCGAGGGCATCATGCTCAACGACCAGGGCTACATCGCCGAGGCGACCGCCGACAACGTGTTCGCCGTCCACAAGGGCGAGCTCCTGACCCCCGCGGCCACGCACGGCGCCCTCAAGGGGGTCACCCGCAGCACGATCATGGACATCGCCCGCGACCTCGGCATCCCGCTCCGGGAGACGAACCTCACCCGCTACGACCTGTGGTGCGCCGACGAATGCTTCCTGACGGGCTCGGGGGCCGAGGTCATTCCCGTCGTCAAGCTGGACGGCCGCACGATAGGCCCGGGCACCCCCGGGCCCCTCACGCGCAGGGTCCTGTCCGAATTCCGGAAGCGCGTCCTGGTCGAGGGCACCCGCATTTGACGGGGTGTGCCGATTGCGCCTCAATGGCGCTTGAGACGGGTCGTTTTGGGCCGTAATGATACGTAGGCACACGAATGCGCGAGCGGCTTGCCCAATGGGGAGGGTCGTGGCATGTTTGGTGCATAGCAAATAACACCCAATCAATGGCCAACCCGCTAAAGTGCGATCTCTGCTCCAAGCCCGCCACGGTGCACCTCACCCAGATCCTGGACAACAAGGTGCACAAGGTGGACCTGTGCGAGGAGTGCGCCCAGGAGAAGGGCGTCAC
>PLYK01000102.1:0-181 GCA_003151775.1 Geobacter sp.
GGACGGCCTGGCCATCGGCCCGGTGGCCATCAATGCCGCCACCTATATGCTCTTTGCCTACATCGCCGGCCACGCTACCCTGTCGGCCTACCTGCAGGTCCCGCGCGTGCCGGGCGCCGGCGAACTGGCCGTCATGTGCGGCGCCATGGTGGGCGCCGGCCTCGGTTTTCTCTGGTACAAC
>PLYK01000102.1:216-13070 GCA_003151775.1 Geobacter sp.
AAGATCATTGTGCGGTTCTGGATCATCACGATCATCCTGGCCCTGGTGGCGATCTCGACGTTAAAGATGCGCTAGATATAAAGGTTCTCCCATGGAACTAAACAACAAGAAAATCCTCGTCGTCGGACTGGCCAAAACCGGCGTGGCCTGTGCCCGCTTCCTGGCCGGACGGGGCGCTCGCGTCACCGTGACCGACCTGCGCGATGAAGCGGCCCTGGCTTCCCAATTGGCGGAATTGGCGGCCTGGGACATCCGGAAGGTGCTGGGACGCCACGATGAGGGGGATTTCACCGGCGCCGACCTGATCGTGGTCTCTCCCGGCGTGCCTCAGGATCACCCCCTGCTGGTGAATGCCGGGAGCGCAGGCCGGGAGATTGTCAGCGAGATCGAGCTGGCAGCGCGTTTCATCGATGTGCCGCTGGTGGCCATCACCGGCACCAACGGCAAAACCACCACCACCACCCTGGCCGGCGAGATATTCAGGGCCAACGGCTACCGCACCTTTGTGGGCGGCAACATCGGCAATCCGCTGATCGAGCTGGTCGAGTCGGGCGAACCGGTGGACCAGGTCGTTGCGGAGATCAGTTCGTTCCAACTGGAATGGATCACCACCTTTCGCCCGCAAGTGTCTGCCCTGTTGAATCTGAGCGAGGATCATCTCGACCGCTATGCAAGCTATCAGGAGTATATCGACGCCAAGCTGCGCATCTTCGAGAACCAGGGGGCCTCTAACTTCGCCGTGGTCAACCGGGATGACGAACTGGTCTTTAGATACGCCCAGGGGGTGAAGGCGCAGCTATTCCCCTTCAGCCGCAGGCAGGAACTGGAGGAGGGGATCTTTCACCGCGACGGCGTGATCGTCTACCGCCACAACGGCCGGGAGGAGTGCTTCCCCACCAAGGCCATCCGCCTCCTGGGGGTGCACAACCTGGAGAACATCATGGCCGCCCTGGCCTGCGCGCTGCTCTCGGGATGCCGCCCGGACGACAGCTTCGAGACCGTTCAGGGGTTTGGATCTCTGCACCACCGCATGGAGTTCGTAGCCGAGGTAAACGGCGTCCGCTATTACGAGGACAGCAAGGCCACCAACGTGGGGAGCGTGGAAAAGGCGCTGGAAAGCTTCAACGCGATCACCCTGATCGCGGGGGGCAAGGACAAGGGCGGTTCCTATTCCCCCCTGGCGCCCCTGGTGAGGGAACGGGTACTGCACCTGGTCCTGATCGGCGAGGCGGCTTCCCGCATGCAGGCCGAACTGGGGCATTTGACCGACACCCGCCTGGCAGCGACGATGGAGGAGGCGGTCGCCCTGGCAGCGCAGATCACGAAGCCCGGGGGGACGGTCCTGATGTCGCCGGCCTGCTCCAGCTTCGACATGTTCCGCGACTACGAGGAGCGGGCTCAACGTTATATTGCCGCGGTAAAGGGGTTATAGCATGTTAAAAAAACTCGACGAATACGACCTGGTGATCATGCTGATGGCCATTGCCCTGACCTGTTTCGGGGTGGTCATGGTCTATTCGGCGTCGTCGGTCATGGCCGCCAAGCGCTTTCACGACGGTTTCTTCTTCCTCAAGCGCCAGGGGCTTTTCGCCCTTTTGGGCTTTGGCGTCATGTTGCTGGTGATGCGTGTCGACTACCACACCTGGAAGCGGGTGGCCGTGCCGGGGCTCCTGCTCTGCCTGGTGCTGCTCTGCCTGGTGCTGATTCCGGGCATCGGCGGCAAGGCCGGCGGCTCGTCCCGCTGGATCAAGCTGCCCGGCTTCAACCTGCAGCCGTCGGAGATGGCCAAACTGGCCCTGATCATGTACATGGCCTATTCACTGGAAAAGAAACAGGACAAGGTCAAATCCCTGACTGCCGGCTTCATCCCCTATATGATCGTGCTCATGTTCCTGATCGGCTTCCTGGTGCTCCAACCTGACCTGGGGGGAGCGCTGACCCTGGCGTTTGTGGCCATGGTGATGCTCTTTGCGGCCGGTACGCGGCTGGTGTATATCTTTTCCATGCTGCTCCTGGCCATGCCGTTTCTAATGTACAAATTGAGCACGGGCTACCATAAAGGTCGCATGGAGGCGTTCCTCGACCCCTGGAGCGACCCGGAGGGGAAAGGCTTCCAGATCATCCAGTCCTGGCTGGCGCTGGGAACCGGCGGCGTCTTCGGCCAGGGGCTGGGCGAAGGAAAACAGAAACTGTTCTACCTGCCCGAGGCCCACACCGACTTCATCCTCTCCGTGGTGGGCGAAGAGTTGGGATTTCTGGGGGTGATGGTGATCATCGGCATGTTTTTCCTGCTGGTGCAGCGCGCCATGCGCATTGCAGTGGCCGCGCCCGACACCTTCGGCCGCTTCCTGGCCCTGGGGATCGCCGTGCTGTTCGGCATCGAGGCCACGGTTAACATGGGGGTCGTAACCGGCCTGCTCCCCACCAAGGGGCTGGCGCTTCCCTTCATCAGTTACGGAGGCAGCTCGCTTTTGATAAGCCTCTTCGCCGTGGGCATCCTGCTCAATATCTCCTCGGGACTGAAGATCTCGGCCATCGATCTGAAGGAGGAACCGTGAGACTGTTGATTGCCGGCGGCGGCACCGGCGGTCACCTATTCCCCGGCATCGCCGTGGCCGAGGAGTTCCTCGCCCGCGACCCGAAAAACGAGGTGCTGTTCGTCGGCACCGAACGTGGTATCGAGGCCCGCGCCGTACCGGCGGCCGGCTACCGGCTGGAACTGATCTCGGCTGCCGGCATCCGCGGCAAGGGAGGCCTGAGCCAGATCAGGGGGGCAGCCATGATGCTCTTCGGTTATGCCCAATCACGCAAGATCCTGAAAGAATGGCGCCCCGAGATGGTGTTGGGAGTGGGGGGCTATGCCTCGCTGCCGATGGTGCTGGCGGCCTGCGGCATGCAGATACCGTGCTCCATCCATGAGCAGAATGCCATCCCAGGCTTCACCAACCGCTTGCTGGCCAGATTCGCCGACCGGGTGTTCATCACCCTGGACGAGTCGGCCCGATTTTTTCCCAAGGGGAAAACGCTCTTGACCGGCAACCCGCTGCGGCGGCAGATCCTGGATATGGTGGAAANNCTCTTCATCTTCGGCGGCAGCCAGGGAGCCCACGCCATCAACATGGCCATGCTGGCGGCGCTGCCCCATCTTGAGCGACACGCCGCCGGGCTTAAGATCACCCACCAGACAGGCGAAAAGGATGCGGCCGAGGTGGCCGAGGCCTACCGCAAGCACGGCTTCAATGCCGCTGTGATGCCGTTCATCCAGGACATGGCCGCGGCCTACCAATGGACCGACCTGGTGATCTGCCGGGCAGGGGCCACCACCATCGCCGAGGTTACGGCCTGCGGCAAGGCGTGCCTGTTCATCCCCTTCCCCCATGCGGTGGATGACCACCAGCGCAGGAATGCCGAGGCATTCCTCAAGAAGGGGGCCGGTTTAATGCTCCTGGAGCAGGAGTTGTCGGGCGAGCGGCTGGCCGGGATCATCCGCGAACTGGCCGAAAACCCGGAAACGGTGCAGCGCACCGGGGCACTGGCCTTCGGGTTGGCCCGGCTGGACGCGGCCAGGATCATCGTGGACGAGATGATGAAGAAAGGTGTTCCTCATGTACGGTAAAATAGAAAAGATCCACTTCGTCGGCATCGGCGGCNNCATGAGCGGCATTGCCGAGGTGCTCCTCAACCTGGGCTACAAAATATCCGGCTCCGACCTGCGAAGTTCCGAGATCACCGAACGCCTCGCCTCCCTGGGGGCCGAGATCGGCATCGGCCACAAGGCCGAAAACCTGAAACACAGCGACGTGGTGGTCATATCCTCGGCCGTGCGCGACGACAACCCCGAGGTGGTGGAGGCCAACCGGCTGCACGTGCCGGTCATCCCCCGTGCCGAAATGCTGGCCGAGCTTATGCGCATGAAATACGGCATCGCCATCGCCGGCACCCACGGCAAGACCACCACTACCTCCATGGCCGCCTCGATCCTGGGCCATGCCGGCATAGACCCGACCATCGTCATCGGCGGCAAGCTGAACGCCATAGGCACCAACGCACGGCTCGGGCAGGGGCAGTTCCTGGTGGCCGAGGCCGACGAATCGGACGGTTCCTTCCTGGTGCTCTCGCCCACCATCGCCGTGGTGACCAATATCGACGCCGACCACCTGGACCACTATTCCGGCATCGGCGAGATCAAGGACACCTTCGTGGAGTTCATCAACAAGGTGCCGTTCTACGGCCTGGCCGTGCTCTGCCTTGACGACACGAACATCCGCGAGATCCTGCCGCGGGTCAAGAAGCGCTACATGACCTACGGCCTCTCCTCCCAGGCCGACATCCGCGCAACCCACGTCAGGCACGACGGCTTCATCACCACCTTCGTGGCCCACTACAAGGGGTACCGGCTGGGGGAGATCTCCTTTCCCATGCCCGGCGCCCACAACGTGCTGAACGCCATGGCCTGCATCGCGGTGGCCCTGGAGTTGGACATACCATTTACCGCCATCCAGGAGGGGTTCGCCGCCTTCGGGGGGGTGGGCAGGCGCTTCACGGTCAAGGGCGAGCCCAAGGGGGTCATGGTGGTTGACGACTACGGCCACCATCCGGCCGAGATCAAGGCGACCCTGGCGGCGGCGCGCCAGGGGTGGCCGGAGCGGCGCATCGTCGCGGCCTTCCAGCCGCACCGCTACAGCCGCACCCACGAGCTTTTCAGCGAGTTCGTCACCGCCTTCTACGACGCCGACGTGCTGATCCTGACCGATGTGTATGCCGCCGGCGAACAGCCGATCGAGGGCGCAAACGCCGAGCGTCTCTCCCAGGAGATCCGCCGCCACGGCCAGAAGGACGTAACCTATATCGCCGACCGGGAGTTGATCCCCGAGCACCTGGCCGGGATCGTCAAGGAAGGGGACATCGTCATCACCCTCGGGGCCGGGAGCATCTGGCAGCAGGCGGATGCGCTGGTCAAGCGGCTGGAGGGATGATCTGAATCTTATTGATATCAGCATACGCGGCCAACTGCTGTATAACGAGCCCATGAGCAGGCACACCTCCCTCAGGGTGGGGGGGGCGGCCGACCTGTACGCCGAGCCGGAGGATGCGGACGACTTGCTGATGCTGGTGCGCGCCCTGAAGGATCGGCAGGTCCCCTGGCTGGCCATCGGGCGGGGCTACAACCTGCTGGTGCGGGACGGAGGCATCCGGGGAGCGGTGATCTCCATGGCGCGCTTCAATAGGATCAGCGAGGCGGGCGAGCGTCTGATCCGGGCCGGGGCCGGGGCGGAAAACCTTGCGCTGGTGCGCTTCGCCCAGGAACGGGGTCTGGGGGGCATCGGCTTCATCTCCGGCATCCCCGGCACGGTGGGAGGTGCGGTCAAGATGAATGCCGGGGCATATGGTTCGGGGGTCCTGGAACGGCTGGAATCCTTGACCCTGCTGCGGGGGGAGACCGTTGCCGAGTACCCCAGGGAAGAGATCCGGTACGGCTATCGCAACGTTGCGCTGCCGACGGGCGCAATCGTGCTGGCCGCCCTGTTCAGGCTCGTGCCGTGCGACCCGCAGCAGACCGAAAAGGAGATCCGCGAGGATTCTGAACTTCGGCGCTCGAAGCACAATGTGGGCTTTCCCAGCGCCGGGTCGTTTTTCAAGAACCCTTCCGGCCAGGCCGCCTGGCGGCTGATCGACCAAGCCGGCCTGCGCGGCGCCGCGGTGGGAGGGGCGCAGGTTTCGGAGGTGCACAGCAACTTCCTGATCAACCGCGGCGGGGCAACGGCGGCCGACTTTCTGGAACTGGCCCGCCGGGTCAGGGAGGCGGTTTTCAATGTCTCGGGAGTAACGCTTGAGGAAGAGGTCAGGATCGTAGGAGAGGAACCATGAAAAAGAAGAAGATCGGCGTATTGATGGGTGGTCTCTCGGCGGAACGGGAGGTGTCGTTGAACAGCGGCGCCGCCGTGCACCAGGCCCTGCTTGCCCAAGGGTATGACGCCGTGGCCATCGACGTCGGCCGCAATCTGGCGGGGGTGCTTGAACGGGAGGGCGTCCAGGCGGCCTTCATCGCCCTGCACGGCCGCTACGGCGAGGACGGTTGCATACAAGGCCTGCTGGAGCTGATGCAGATCCCCTATACCGGCTCCGGTGTCCTGGCCAGTGCCCTGGCCATGCACAAGCTCTTCAGCAAGCAGACCTTCACTGCCGGGGGCATCCTGACAGCCCCCTTCCGCCATTTCCGGCGGGGTGAGCCGGTGCGTCCCGCCGAACTCCCCTTCGGCCTGCCGCTGGTGGTCAAACCGGCGCAGGAGGGCTCGTCGGTGGGGGTCTCCATCGTCAGGGAGGAGAAACATCTGGCGCCGGCCCTTGAGCTGGCCTTTCGTCATGACAGCGAAATATTGGTTGAGCAGTACATCAAGGGGCAGGAGGTGCAGGTCGGCATCCTGGACGACCGCCCCATCGGCGCCATCGAGATAGTGCCAAAGGGTGAATTCTACGATTACGAGGCCAAATATACCGACGGCATGGCCGAGCACATCTTCCCGGCGCGCCTGGCCCCGGCGCTGTACGAAAAGGCGCTGCAAACCGGCATGGCGGCCCACCGCTCCCTGGGGTGCAGCGGTTACAGCCGGGTTGACCTGCTCGTCACCGCACGCAAGGAGTGTTACGTTCTGGAGGTCAACACCCTGCCCGGCATGACCGCCCTTTCCCTTTTGCCGGAGATCGCCGCCAAAGGCGCCGGGCTTTCCTTTGAAAAGCTGGTGGCACATATCATCGAATCGGCAGCGCTCTCGACCGGGGCAGACTGAAGATGCGCGATTTTGCCGCCTCGCCATACCACCGCAAAAAGGTGGCAGCCAACAAGGTCAAGGTCCAGCGCCAACCGCTCGACCTGAAGAAATATCTGCGCCCTCTGGGCAAGGTTGCCCTCGGCCTGAGCGGTGCGGTATTGGTCTGTGCGGTGTTTTTCGGCATGTACCGGGCGTGTGCCGAACTCACCCCGTTCCGCCTCAACAACGTGGAGGTCGCCAACTCCCGGCGGCTGACCCGTGACGAGATCCTGGCCATCGCCGGCGCTGAACCGGGTTGCGACCTTTTGCGCATGAACCTGAAATCGATGGGCGAACACCTCCTGCAGAACCCCTGGATCGAATCGGTCCGCATCCGGCGCTACTTCCCGGACGGCCTCTCCATCGCCGTCACCGAGCGCGAACCGCTGGCCGTGGTCAACATGGGGTTCATCTATTACCTGGACGCCAAGGGCAACGTCTTCAAGGTGCTCAACCAGGGAGACCGCCTGGATTACCCGGTCGTCACCGGCTTCAGCGAAGAAGACCTGAACACCGACCCGGCGGGGACCCGGGAGGCGCTCAAAGCCACCTGCGACCTGATCATGATTTTACGCGATAAAGGCGCATTTATCCTTGCAGATGTGTCGGAGATTCATTACGATAAGGGCTACGGATTCACCATGTTTACCTCCTCCGGAGCGCTCCCGGTGAAGATCGGTTCCGGCGACTTTTCCGCAAAGGTGGGTCGCTTTGCCCGCATCTACCGGGAGCTCATGGCCCAGCGGTCCACGCTGCACTACATCGACCTGGATTACAATGACAAGATCGTGGTAAAAAAAGGTTAATACTCTATTTTCATATCAGGCAGGGGGGGCGCATGTCAGCAACAAAAAGAGATAATCTGATTGTCGGTCTCGATATCGGCACAACCAAAATCTGCGCCATTGTGGGCAATGTCACGGAAGACGGCATCGACATCGTCGGCATCGGCACCAGTCCGTCCAGCGGCTTGCGCAAAGGTGTGGTAATCAACATCGAGAGCACGGTCGCCTCCATCCGCAAGGCCATCGACGAGGCCGAGCTGATGGCCGGCTGCGAGATCAAGTCCGTGTACGCCGGCATCGCCGGCGGCCACATCAAGGGGATCAACTCCCAGGGAGTGATCGCCATCAAGAACCGGGAGGTTGCCCAGGAGGACGTGCGCCGGGTGATCGATGCCGCCAAGGCCATCGCCATCCCCATGGATCGCGAGGTGATCCACATCCTGCCGCAGGAATTCATCATCGACGAACAGGACGGCATCCGCGAGCCCCTCGGCATGAGCGGCGTACGGCTGGAGGCCAAGGTGCACATCGTCACCGGCGCCGTGGCCAGCGCCCAGAATATCGTCAAATCCTGCAACCGGGCCGGCCTGGACGTGGCCGACATCGTGCTCGAACAACTGGCCTCCTCGGAATCCGTCCTGTCGGCCGACGAGAAGGAGCTTGGGGTCTGCCTGGTGGATATCGGCGGCGGCACCACCGACATCGCCATCTTCGCCGAAGGGGCAATTAAATACACGTCGGTACTCTCCCTGGGCGGCAACCACCTGACCAACGACATCGCCGTCGGCCTGCGCACCCCCATGGCCGAGGCGGAAAAGATCAAGCAGAAGTATGGCTGCTGTCTCTCGGCCCTGGTGGGCAAGGATGACAAGATCGAGGTGCCCAGCGTCGGCGGCCGCAAACCGCGAGAGCTTTCCCGCAACGTGCTGTGCGAGATCTTAGGTCCCCGCGTGGAGGAGATATTCACCCTGGTGAACCGCGAGATCATCAAGTCCGGCCTGGAGGATGCCATCGCATCGGGCGTGGTCATCACCGGCGGTTCCAGCATCCTGGAGGGGATGCCCGAACTGGCCGAGCAGATCTTCAACCTGCCGGTGCGCCGCGGCGTGCCCCAACGGATCGGCGGCCTGGTGGACGTCGTCAACTCGCCGGTCTACGCAACCGGCGTCGGCCTGATCATCTATGGCAGCCGCAACTTCGGCGCCCGGGAATTTCCCACCACCAAGTCGGAGGACAGTATATTCAACAACGCCGTACGGCGGATGAAGACCTGGTTCAGGGAGTTTTTCTGAGATTGACGCCGCATGGGCGCAAAAGAACCCTTTCCGGACGGAAACGAGTCTAACAACCCGGATTTAATGGCAGTTCGTTATTGTGAGTATTTTAATGTTTTTTCCTTTGATTCTTGCGGGAATTACGGTTACATTTCGGTGTCACAGGACAAGAAAAAACTGCAATTTACTTAAGGGGAGGACAGAATGTTCGAATTCGATGAAACCATTGAACAAAGTGCCGTAATCAAGGTGATCGGCGTGGGCGGCGGCGGCGGCAATGCCATCAACACGATGATCACCAATAACATACATAAAGTCGATTTTATCGTTGCCAATACCGATGCCCAGGCGTTGCGCCACTCCAAGGCGCCGGTCAAGGTGCAACTGGGTGCGCAACTGACCAAAGGGCTGGGGGCCGGCGCCAACCCCAACATCGGCCGTGACGCGGCCCTCGAAGACCGGGACAGGATGGCTGAGATGCTCAAGGGCTCCGACATGGTCTTTATCGCCGCCGGCATGGGCGGCGGCACCGGCACCGGCGCGGCGGCGGTCATTGCCGAGGTCGCCAGAGACGCCGGAGCGCTGACCGTCGGCATTGTCACCAAACCGTTCTCGCGCGAGGGCAAGCAGCGCATGGCAAAGGCCGAAGAGGGGATCCGCGAGCTGAAAAAGCAGGTGGACTCCCTGATCATCATCCCCAACGATCGCCTCCTCAACATCGCGCCCCGCTCTCTCGGCATCCTGGACGCCTTCAAGCCGGCCGACGACGTCCTGCGTCAGGCGGTGCAGGGCATCTCCGACTTGATCACCACCTCGGGCTTCATCAATGTGGACTTTGCCGACGTCAAATCCATCATGAGCGAGCGCGGCATGGCCATGATGGGGATCGGCATCGCCAGCGGCGAAAACCGCGCCGTGGAAGCGGCCAAGTGCGCCATCTCCAGCCCGCTGCTCGAAGATATCGATGTCTCCGGCGCCAGAGGCGTGCTGGTCAATATCACCGGCTCAGCCACCATGACCATGGACGACTTCGACGCGGTCAACAAGACCGTCCACGAAAAGGTTCACGAAGACGCCAACATCATCATCGGTGTCGTCATCGACGAGGACTTGGGGGACGAGATCAAGGTCACCGCCATTGTCACCGGCTTCGGCGACCGCTTCGACATGGAAAGGGGCCGCGACCTGCGCCACAACGTCACCCCGCTCACCGAGAAGAGCACGGGCACCAAGAAGTGGCTGGACATCCCCACCCATATCCGCGACCGCCAGCAGAATGAGGGCGCCACCCGCATCAGGCCGACCGTCTCCTTTATCGAGGACGACGAGGACCAGTACGACATCCCGACCTTCCTGCGGAAGTCGGTGGATTAAATAGAACGATGACACAGAGGGGAGGCGATGGCGCCTCCCCTCTTTTTTTGCCCGGCTTCTTCGTTTTCCTCCTGAAGAGCCGGGTTTTTTTGTACCCCCTTGCCGGTCATTTGGTGCCGTTTAACCCCTCCCAAGCACCCTGTTCATCTTTCTAACTGATTGCTATAGTTGCCGACATGTGTTACATAATGTAGGCATATATTATTAACTGCCGACATAATGTCATCGCGGCCATGAAAATATCACCGATAGAAAAAATAATCAGTCTGGCCAGAGGGGGTGGCATCATCCGTCCCCGTGACCTGGATGCATACGGCATCCCTAGGGAATATCTGCGACGTCTTTGTGTCAAGGGAATCCTGGAGCGCCAGTCCCGCGGCATCTATACCCTTGAGGATATCGAACTGACCCAACACCACAGCATTATGCAGGCATGCAAGCGGCTACCGAAAGGGGTGGTCTGTCTCCTTTCTGCCCTCCGGTTTCACAATCTCACCACCCAGGCACCCTTTGAGATATGGATGGCCATTGACCGCAAGGCCCGGCTACCCAAGGTGGAAGGTGTACCGCTGCGTCTGGTCCGTTTTTCCGGCGAGGCCCTTACAGTGGGAGTTGAGCACCACATGATTGAAGGTGTGGAGGTGAGAGTCTATAGTCCGGCCAAGACCATTGCAGACTGCTTCAAATACCGCAACAAGATTGGGCTGGATGTGGCACTAGAGGCTCTGCGCGAATGTCGGCGCGAGCGTCGCTGCACCATGGACGATCTTTGGCGCTTTGCCGGGATCTGTCGGGTTGCGAACGTCATGCGTCCTTACATGGAGGCGCTTTCGTGACCAGAAAGAAACCGTCCGACATTTCTGTGTCCGTGCGGCAGCGTCTCCTGAATAGATCCAAGGAGCAAGGGGAGGATTTCCAGCTTGTCCTTACCCGTTTCGTCTTGGAAAGGTTCCTTTACCGATTGGGCAACTCCCAATTTCGGGAACAGTTCATTCTCGAGGGGGCCATGCTCTTTTCCCTATGGGGCGATACGCCTCACCGCGCCACACGCGATATTGACTTTCTTGGTATTGGTGAAAGTGCAGTCAGCCGGCTCGAACATATTTTTCAGTCCGTATGCCAGGGACAGGTTGAAGTGGACGGAATCCTTTTTCTTCAGGAAAGCGTCAGAGGAATGGAAATACGTGAAGACCAGGAATACGACGGGGTGCGGATTACCTTGGAGGCTCGTCTGGGAGTGGCACGAATACCTGTGCAAGTGGACATCGGCTTCGGTGATACGGTTACCCCTGAGGCGGACTATGCCGAATATCCTACCACGCTCGATTTCCCCGCGCCATATATCCGTGTCTACCCCCGGCAAACCGTGGTTGCGGAGAAATTTCAGGCAATGGTATATCTCGGCATGGCCAACAGTCGAATGAAAGATTTCTATGACCTTTGGACCATGGGAAAGACATTCTCATTCGAGGGGAGAATCCTGACAGAAGCAATCGTGGCCACGTTTTCACGACGCAGAACCGCTTTAGCCGATGTCCTCCCCTTGGCTCTAACAGTGGAATTTTCAGAAGACTCTGGCAAGCAGACGCAATGGCGAGCATTTATGAAAAGGAACCAACTGGCGCCAACCGATTTATCCCTACCAACGGTTATTTCCGAAATTAGGGAGTTTCTCCAGCCGCCGATGAACGCCGCTGCACGGGGGGAAACTTTCGATTTTACCTGGCCACCGGGAGGACCGTGGCGGCAGGTGACAGGCGAAGCATGAATATTGCAGATTTAACTACTTTCCTTAAGGGGGATTATTCCGGAGACATAATGCAATTATAATTGGCCGAGAAAACAATAAATTGCATTGTGTCCCCGGAATATTTCCGGATCGAAAGAAGGATACCCGGCATTAAGAATTGTACTCCGGGGACACCGATAGTATCAGTTTTGACATTCGAACATTCCCGTTTTTTTGTATTCAGCATTTGACAAATATTCAAATGTCAAACTTGACCCCGTGAAGCTTCCCCATGAGCCATACAATCTCTGAATGAGAACAACTCTATCATTGTGGAGTAAGGCCTCTCGTTCAAGTTATACTTCAAACCACATAGCTGGCAAAATTGCTTATACTTTTGCAGCTTTGAATACTTTCGTTCGATTACATCCCAATTTTTATCTCTAAGCTTTCCAAAATGATTGAAATAAGCCTCAAGCGTGAAAGCGGAAAAGGTCAAGCAGCTGATAATATTGTACAGTTGACCAGTTTTTGATTGAGTCGCTTGCACCAGCATCTGCTTTGCACCAATGCGCATATAAGCAAAAGTATTTGTTTTACATCTCCCTGAAACAGTTGCTTTTCCCATATTGCTCCCTTTTTTATTGATCGGAATCGGTCTGAAGGCCACTTGGATGATATGAAAGGTAATTATGAACGGCCAGTTGGTCTGCTATCTTATCAACTCATTATTGAGCAGTTTCACTATATAAGAAACTTGTTTCCTATATAGGATGCTTGTTCTTATACAGAAACTATTGTGGTTTCCAATATAAAAAACTTTGAGTATGGCGCGTCTGTCTATTTTCCACCATATCAGTAACACGATGAGATGGTCTCCCCC
>PLYK01000105.1 GCA_003151775.1 Geobacter sp.
GCTGCCGCGCCACCTGCAGATCATCTATCGGATCAACGACCATTTCCTCAAGTCTGCGGCCGCCCGGTTCCCCGGAGACAGCGACCGGTTACGCCGCATGTCCATCGTGGGGGAAGACGGGGAAAAGCATATCCGCATGGCCCACCTGGCCATTGTCGGCAGCCACTCCATCAACGGAGTGTCGGTCCTGCACAGCGAGATCCTGAGGAAGAGCCTGTTCCGCGACTTCTTCGCCCTCTGGCCGGAGCGCTTCAACAACAAGACCAACGGCATCACCCAGCGGCGCTGGCTCAAGTACGCCAACCCCTGGCTGTCAGACCTGATCTCTTCCACGATCGGGGACGGGTGGGTCACCAACCTGGATGAGTTGCGCAAACTGCGGGCATTGGCAGATGACCGGGATTTCCAGCAGCAGTGGATGGAGGTCAAGCGCGCCAACAAACAGAGGCTGGCAGACCATATCTACCGCAACAACGGCATTCGGATCTCTGCCGACACCCTGTTCGACTGCCAGACCAAGCGCCTCCATGAATACAAGCGGCAACTGCTCAACGTTCTCCATGTCATCACCCGCTACAACCGCATCAAGGCTCATCCGGGCCTGAACATTGCCCCCCGCACGGTCATCTTCAGCGGCAAGGCGGCGCCTTCCTACTTCATGGCCAAGCTGATCATCCGCTTGATCAATGCCGTAGGTGAGGTCATCAACAATGATCCGGCGGCCCATGACCTGCTCAAGGTGGTATTCCTGGCCAATTACAACGTATCCCTGGCCGAGCTCGTTTTTCCGGCGGCCGACCTGTCGGAGCAGATATCCACCGCAGGGACCGAGGCGTCCGGCACCGGCAACATGAAGTACGCCTTAAACGGCGCCCTGACCATCGGGACTTTGGACGGCGCCAATATCGAGATCATGGAGGAGGTCGGCCGCGACAACATCTTCATCTTCGGCATGAACGCCGAGCAGGTGGACGGCCTGAAGCGCGCCGGCTACCGCCCCGGCGATTACTGCCACCACAACCCGGAGTTGCAGCAGGCCATGGATATGATTGCCGGCGGCTTCTTCTCGCCGGACGATCCCGGCCTGTTCAAACCGATAGTGGATAGCCTTTTGGGCAATGATTCCTACCTGCTCCTGGCCGACTATGCCTCCTATGTGGCCTGCCAGGACGAGGTGGACCGGCTCTACCGGCACCCCCATGAATGGACCCGCAGATCGATCCTCAACACGGCCGGCATGGGCAAGTTCTCCAGCGACCGCACCATCGCCGAGTATGCCCGGGACATCTGGGACGTCAAGCCCGAGAAGGTTGCCGCCACAGCCGGCGCGACCCGGCCTGATCCGGAATGCGACCCATGAAGACACCCACCCTTTGGGATTCCCCCGGCGACAGTCCGAGAAACCAACCGGTTCCGGCAAACGCACCCTTGGCAGAACGCATGCGACCCCGCAGCGTCGCAGAGTTCACCGGTCAGGAGCACCTGCTGGGCGATGGGCGCATCCTGCGGCGGATGATCGAGACCGACAACCTTTCCTCGTTGATCTTCTGGGGCCCGCCCGGCTGCGGCAAAACCACCCTGGCCCACGTCATCGCGCGGGAAACCAAATCCCACTTCATTTTTTTCTCAGCCATCCTCTCGGGCGTCAAGGAAATCCGCGAGATATTCCGTGAAGCGGCGGGGTATGCCGCCCGTGGCGCCCGCACCATCCTCTTCGTGGATGAGATCCATCGTTTCAACAAATCCCAACAGGACGCCTTTCTCCCTTATGTGGAAAAAGGGGTCGTCACCATTATCGGCGCCACCACCGAAAACCCCTCCTTCGAGGTGATCGCGCCGCTCCTCTCGCGCTGTCGCGTACTGACCCTGAATCAGTTGGACGCAGCCACGGTCGGGACCATCCTGCGCCAGGCGCTGAGCGACACGGAACGTGGACTCGGCAGCCTCGGGCTCACGGTCGACGAAGATGCGCTCGTGTTTCTGGCCGACCAGTGCGGCGGTGACGCCCGCATCGCCCTGAATACCCTGGAAGTGGCGGCGGGGCTTACGACAGACGGCGTCATAAGCATGGATACCGTGCAGGAAGCGTTGCAGAAAAAGGCCCTTTTGTACGACAAGGGGGGCGAAGAGCATTACAATGTCATCTCGGCCTTTATCAAGTCCCTGCGCGGCAGCGACCCGGATGCGGCCCTCTACTGGCTGGCCCGCATGCTGGAGGCGGGCGAGGACCCGCTCTTCATCCTGCGGCGCATGATCGTCCTGGCTTCCGAGGACATCGGCAACGCCGACCCGCGAGCCCTGCAGGTAGCGGTGGCGGCCCTTCAGGCCTTCCAGTTCGTGGGTCTGCCCGAGGGGCGCATCATCCTGGGACAGGCTGTAACCTACCTGGCAACGGCCCCCAAGTCAAACGCCTCCTACGCCGGCATCGACGCCGCCATGTCCGAGGTCGGAAAGAGCGGCGCCCTCCCCGTTCCCATGCACATCCGCAACGCCCCCACCAAGCTTATGAAGGAGCTGGGGTACCACCAGGGGTATCTCTACGACCACGACTACGAGGAAGGGTATGCCGGCCAGGAATGCCTGCCGGAGAAGCTGGCCGGACGGAAGTTCTACGAGCCCAAGGGGCACGGCTATGAGAAGAACATCCTGGAACGGATGGAGTGGTTGCGGCAGAAGAAAGGAAAATAGTTAATTTTATGAAATTTAACTTAAAGTTAAAACTTGAAGACCTTGAGGATGCACGGGACATTCGAGAATACTGCGCGAATCCGGGAGAATCCTTTCCTGCTGCCGTCATGAACCAACTCATAGACGGCTCGCATTCCCTGAAGGTGTTCCGGGAGTATCGCGGCATGACGCTGGAGGAACTAGGTAAAGCCTGCGGTGTCTCGGCCGCCGCGCTCTCCCAGATCGAAAATGATAAGCGCGAACCGTCGGTAAGCCTGTTGAGGAAGCTTTCCGAAGCGCTTCGGGTGGATGTGGATATCTTGATCGGGTAAGGAGGCTAGCAATAATAAGTAGGTAGGTTCAGGGAAGGAAGCGCTCCATGGCCTCTTCCATGAGAACGGCGAACTCAGGAGCGGCGGCTTCGTTGGTTGTTCCGTCCGGCAGGTGTTTGTGGCAGGCATAAGGTATGGCGGGCTTATGGACGGCATTGTCATAGCGGAAAATCAGGTTTCCTTCGGCATCCTGGCAGTGATAGGCATAGCTGAGCTTTTCCATGCGATAGCGAGCGTCAACATATTCACTGAAGAAAAGTATTGAACCATCCGCAAAGGTTATTGCCCCCTTTATCACACCGATTTTAGGCGTTCTGGCGTCGGTAGTCAGTTCGGAAGCGACAATCAAATCAGTGCGGGCGTACCGGTCGATGACCC